>DAIPZX010000017.1:0-13655 GCA_036781995.1 Massilibacteroides sp.
AATATAAAGGCTGTATATTGTTTATAATTTAACGTTAAATTATATATCAATGCGCTTAAAATGTTAGAATCATGTATATTTGCAGGAAGTTAGGGTTTTAACAAACAGAATATAAATGAAAATAGCATTAATCGGATACGGAAAGATGGGGAAAGCGATTGAGCAGATTGCCATCTCCCGCGGACATGAAATCGTATCTGTTATCGACATCAATACACCGGACGGATTTAACACCGACGCATTTAAAAGCGCGGATGTTGCCATTGAGTTTACCACCCCGGATACCGCTTTTGAGAATTACATGAAGGCTTTTGAAGCAGGTGTACCGGTCGTTTCCGGAACAACCGGATGGTTAGACCGGTTAGACAAGGTGAAAGAAATGTGCGCGAATGAAGGGAAAACATTCTTTTACGCGTCAAACTTCAGTATTGGTGTAAATCTGTTTTTTGCCCTCAATAAGCAGTTGGCAAAGATGATGAATAATTTTCCCGAATATGACATTAAGCTAACAGAAACACATCATATCCACAAATTAGACGCTCCAAGCGGAACCGCGATTACGCTGGCAGAAGGTATTCTTGAAAATATCGACCGCAAAGATCGCTGGACGCTCGACAAAGAAGAGCAAGTAACCGACCTGCCTGTTTATGCGATTCGTGAGGGAGAAGTTCCCGGTATTCATGAGATTGTGTATAACTCTGAGGTAGATTATATCAGCATTAAACACGATGCGAAGAGTCGCCGGGGATTTGCCTTAGGCGCAGTGGTTGCTGCTGAGTTTACCGCAGGAAAGCAAGGTTTTCTGGGCATGGAGGATATGTTGAAGTTCTAACTGTTATTTTTACAAAACATCACAGATGAAAGAGATTAGCAAAAAACAATGGATTAAGTTCGGTATCGCAACTGTTCTTTATCTTCTTTTTACCCTTTGGATGCAAAATGCCTGGTTACTCTTAGGTATTATTGTCTTAGTCGACCTTTTTTTGACCAAATATATTCCCTGGGGAGCATGGAAAAAATCTAAGAATCCCAAAGTGAGAAATGTGTTGGAGTGGATAGATGATATCATATTTGCCCTGATCGCTGTCTATTTTATCAATATCTTCATTTTTCAGAACTATCAGATACCGAGTTCTTCTTTGGAGAAAACGCTGTTGGTCGGTGATTACCTTTTTGTAAGTAAACTGAGCTACGGGCCTCGTGTGCCGAATACGCCGCTTTCTTTTCCGTTGGTACAAAACACATTACCTTTCTTCGACTGTAAATCTTATATAGAATGGCCGGCATGGGATTATAAACGTGTAAAAGGGCTGGGTAAAGTAAAACGGAACGATATCGTTGTGTTTAACTTCCCCGCAGGAGATACGATCGCTCTGAAACAACAAAACCCGGATTATTATCACTGGGTAGAGGATGTAGGTCGCGAGCGTATCCTGTTAGACAAAAATTTTTATGGTGAAGTGATGTACAGACCAGTGGATAAGCGGGAAAATTTCGTCAAACGTTGTGTCGGTATGCCGGGAGACATGCTTGAAGTTCGTGACAACAAACTATATATTGATGGAAATATAACAGAAGACCCGGAGCACATGCAGTTAATGTATTATGTCGAAACAACCGGTTCCTTACTGCTTGAAGAACAGTTTCGTTTGTTAGGAGTCAGCAAAGAAGACCGCAGGCTTATATCGGCAAGTCCAACCATGCACAGCACCCTTTCTTATATCGGTTTCACATTCAATGAGAACGAACAGTTCAATCCTATTTACCGGATGCCGCTGACTAAATCCGCTTTAGAAAAAGCCAAGAAGTTATCCGTTGTAAAAAACATACTCCTTGAACCGGATATTGCCGGAGGAGACCGCTATTATCCGGTTGATTATAAAACAGGTTGGACGCGTGACAATTATGGCCCGATATGGATTCCCTGTAAAGGTGAAACAGTAGAGTTGAATGAAAAAAATCTGGCAATATACAAACGTTGTATCAAGAATTACGAAAACAACGACCTCGAGGTAAAGAACGGTATCATCTATATCAATGGAGAAGCGGCTACGTCTTATACCTTCAAGTACGACTATTACTTTATGATGGGTGATAACCGCCACGCCAGCGCGGATAGTCGCTCATGGGGGTTTGTGCCCGAAGACCATATCGTAGGTAAGCCTATTTTGATCTGGCTCTCTTTAGATAAAGACCGTTCGTTGTTTGATGGCGGAATACGTTGGAATCGTTTGTTCCGTATGGTGCATGCGGATTAATATACATGCAGTATAAACAAAATATAAAGACAACAGCAAAGCTACTACTTACCCTCCTTTTTCTGGCTGCAGTAGTAGTAGCAATACGCTGTTACCTGATTGAATCATACCGCATATCTACTTCCACTATGGAAAACACATTAAAGGAAGGAGATCTCATCATCGTCAACAAACTAAAAAAACAACCGGGTAGAAATCAGGTGGTACTCTTTTCCAGTCCGTTGCATAAAGATACGGTATCCCCTCCTTTATTCCTGAGCCGTTGTATCGGACTGCCCGGAGATACCATTCAGGTAAATGGTGACGGATATACGATCAACGGTCGTTTCTTTCCTCTTTCTCCCAATGCCATTTGCCAATATAGATTAGATAATTCCTCAGTCGATTTATTCTTCAAAACGCTCAACAGGCTTGAAATCCCTGTTCGTAATCTACAAAATGAAGCAGGCAGTATCCTGATCTCATTAACACCTTTTGAAGAATATACGATTCGCGAGGAACTTCCTGCAACTATTAACCAGACTTTCATCAAACAGGCAATTCGCGAATATTCGCTGATTGTTCCCCGGAAAAACAGAGCATACAGGCTTACCGAAGATTGCCTGATTGCCTGTAAAGAAGCGATTCTTTGGGAAGCGGAATCTCCGGTTACATTCCGGAATAACAAATTATATCTGGATGGAAAAGAAACGGATTTTTTCTTTTTCGAACAAGACTATTTCTGGGTACTATCAGACAACATAAATGAGGGAATAGACTCACGCCATCTTGGCTTTATTCCCGAGGGAAATCTTGTAGGGACAGCCTGGTATTGCTGGTTCAGCCCGCAAACAAAACATTTTTTTAATCCGATAAATTAAATGAGCACCGCCTATTTGTCTACGGCCTATCTGGCTCCGATACAGTTCTACAGCAAACTGCTGCGCTATCCGGAGGTGAAAATAGAAAAAGAGGAAAATTATCTGAAACAAACCTACCGCAACAGATGTGTTATTGCCGGAGCAAATGGCGCGCTCTCTTTGTCTGTTCCCATAGAAAAACCGGAAACGATCAAATGCCTGACTAAAGACATTCGGATCTCCGATCATGGGCATTGGCGGCATTTGCATTGGAATGCGCTTGTATCAGCCTATGGAACCAGCCCTTTTTTTGAATATTATCAGGATGACTTCGCTCCCTTTTATGAAAAAAAGTTTGATTTCCTTTTTGATTTTAACGAAAAACTCCGACTATTGATTTGCGAGTTATTAGACATAGCTCCCCGTATATCCTATACCGATGAATATCAGCCGGAGGTAGCACATGATTTTAGGGAAATAATCAGTCCCAAATCGAAAACAGAAGACCCGGAATTCTTTCCTGTAGCCTATTATCAGGTGTTCAGGGATAAGTTCGGTTTTCTTCCGAACCTGAGCATCGCGGATCTTCTGTTCAATATGGGTCCTGAAGGATTATTAGTTCTTCAGCAAACGATTATTCAGTCTTAGTTTGCCAGAATCTTCTCAATCAAAGCCATTTCTTCTGTGGAAAAATCTGTACATTCTCTTGACCTCAGGTTGTCTTTTAACTGAGCCAAAGAACTGGTGCCTATGATAACAGACGTTACTTTCTCATTATGCAGCAACCAGGCCAAAGCCATTTGTGCCAAAGTCTGCCCCCGTCCTTTAGCGATTTCATCCAGCGCCTGCACTTTTTGAATAACTTCTGTGGTCACTTCTTCTTTCTGCAAAAAGCCATGACTCTTATATGCACGGGAAGTTTCGGGTATGCCGTGCAGGTATTTATTCGTCAATAAACCTTGGGCTAATGGAGAGAACGCAATAAATCCTACTCCATATTTATCATTAAGAGAGAGGTGTTCTTGTTCAGGATCACGAACCAACATACTGTACTTATCCTGATAAATAAGGCAAGGAACATGTTGCTCTTTCAGGTATTCGTATGCTTGTGTTAGTTTTTCGGGGGGATATTTAGAAATCCCGATATAGAGGGCTTTGCCTTGCTTAACAATATCAACCAAGGTTTGCATGGTCTCCTCAATCGGAGTCTGAGGATCATAACGGTGAGAATAAAAAATATCAAAATATTCCAAACCCGTGCGTTTAAGGCTCTGATCAATACTAGCCGTTATGTACTTTCGGGATCCTCCGTCACCATAGGGTCCGTCCCACATCAGGTGCCCTGCTTTAGACGAAATGATCAACTCATCCCGGTGTCCTTTCAATTCTTTAGCCAGGATTTTACCGAAATTTGTTTCCGCACTTCCGGGAGACGGTCCGTAATTGTTTGCTAAATCAAAATGAGTGATACCACTATCAAAGGCGTGCACTAACATAGATGTAGCCATATCAAAATCATCTACATCACCAAAGTTATGCCATAAGCCTAAAGATATCTCAGGCAGTTGCAAGCCACTGTTGCCACAGAAATTGTACTTCATGGTTGTTTCTATTTTTAGTTTAAACAAAAATAGAAATTCCATTCAATAAATTCCTAAAAATAAATATTTTAACACTTTTCCCGTTCAATCTGGAATTTACGGCTCACCTTCATCAGATTGATTGAGAATAAGACTACATTTTTGGTCTCTTGTATCATGTTCAGATAAACCATGCTTACTTTTGTGCTTCCGGTTTGTCCTTGCAAGCGGCGCAATTCTTCTTTATTCAGAATAACCAGGTCTTTCATCAAGGTAGAGGCTTCCAGCACAAGCTCTTTAAAGGAAGAATAATCATTTCCCTTTAAACGGTCGGCGCATTGTTGCAGATAGACGCAGATGCGATCGACAATAGCTCCGTAATGTTCCTTTTGAATATCACTTAACGGATTGAAATGATTGTCTATATGGTCACGGCAAGGCTCTGTCATACGACGGATGCTATAGATCAATTCGCTGGAAAAATCATTGCCCTGATAATAGTAAAGCCCTTTTTCAATAGCGATCTCACGGTCGAGCTGGCTGACGCCCAACGTCCCGACGCGCTTTACCTGCTTAATATGAATCTTTTTCTCTTCTATATCGAGCAAAGCCTGTCTGAGATCTTTCAGGTTTTCGTTCATAAAACCATAGACTACCTTATGGAGTGTATCTTTTGCGAAGACAAGTGTAGAGTTAAGTTCGTCACGGCTTATCTCACGGAAGAGAGACAACGCCTCGTTTTTATCCGTTGAAGTCTGCAAGGCAGCTACCGTAGAGTTCACTTCTTCCTGCAATGCTACCTTACGTTGTCTTTTCTTATACATAATATGACTGTGAATCAATATATAAACCGCAACACCCACCATGCCGATCATGGCAGCAAAACCCCCGAAATAAATAATCATCGCGACAACAAAACAGAAAAGGAAAGCCGCACCTGCCGTAATAAACCAGCCGGCAACAACGGAAATTACGCCTGTAATACGGTAAACTGCACTTTCACGCCCCCAGGCTCTATCAGCCAAAGACGTTCCCATAGCCACCATAAAAGCGACATAGGTAGTAGAAAGAGGTAACTTAAAAGAAGTACCCAAAGCAATTAATAATCCCGCCAACACCACATTAATGGATGCTCTTACCATATCAAAGCTTACGTTCTGCTCTTCTTCCGGCAGTTCTACGCTAACAAACCGGGTATCTATCCACTCTCTTACAGAAGGAGGTATTGTATTAATAACGGAAGAAAACATATTCGTTGTTTTTCGAACCAAAGACCGGGCAATCGGAGAGGTTCCGAAGTTTTCAACGCCTTCTTTCTGACGGGATAGGTCCAATGAAGTCTTGACTACATTATGTGCCTTTTTGGAAACCATTAAGGAAACCACCATAATTAGACCTGCCCCGGAAAGAAAATACCAGGGTGTGCTTGCCGACTCCGTTAATGACTCCATCAGAAAAGTATCCGGTGACACAGCTCCTCCCTGAGCAATCAGGTCAACGTATGAAGAATAGGCTACCATCGGAATACCGATAAAGTTTACCAGATCGTTACCCGCAAAGGCCAGTGCCAGTGCAAACGTTCCCAGCAGAACGATTATCTTAAATACATTTATTTTCAACCAATGCAATAGTTGCATGAGGATAGAAAAGCCAATAAAGCAATAAAGAACGATCTTATCGGTCTGGGCATAAATCATCGCTTTTACATCAGCAGTCATAAAAGAAACATCCTTCAATCCTTTAATAAGCATAAAATAAACGATTGAAGTCGCAGCGGCGCCCCCAAATATTGCGACAAAATATTTGCTTTGTTTCTTATAATTAAATGTGAAGATTACACGAGTGACGAATTGAACAATCATCCCAAAGAAAAACGCGACCGCGACAGAAAGGAAAATCGCAAGAATCATGGTAAAGGCTTTTTCTGTATTTAGCAGCTCACCCAGATTTAACAGACCGTTTGAATTGGATATTTTGATCAATGCTACTGCCACAGAAGCACCAAGCAATTCAAAGACAAGAGATACCGTTGTTGATGTTGGCAGTCCCAATGAGTTAAATATATCCAACAATACCATATCTGTAAGCATGACGGCAAGAAGGATACACATGATCTCGGTAAAATAAAAATGTTGGGGCTGGTATACGCCATGCCGTGCGATATCCATCATCCCATTTGAGAGCGTTGTCCCTATTAATATTCCCAGAGCGGAAATAATCATGACGGTTCTGAAAGAAGCGGCTTTTGCACCAAGGGCAGAATTCAGGAAGTTTGAAGCGTCATTTGTTACACCGACAGACAAATCAAATATCGCTAAAATAAAGAGGCATATTAAAAATACTAAGTAAATAGTCTCCATTAAGTAATAATTATTCTATAATTGACAGCAAATTTCCGAAACGATTATTTCGGTTGCGTTTCGATCATATTACAAACTTATTACACAAGTCATGTCTTTCTGACAATCAATAATTTAAACTCAGCGTTTGTTCTGTATCCCAACGTTTTTCGGCAAAAAATTTATTGGAAAATTCGTTCTCTTCCAGTCTAAAAGCGTATTATTGTATAAAAATACAAACACTTAACCTTTTTGCATATGATTTTTAAATATAAGGTCGTAATGACCTGTCTCCTTTTTAATGTGGTTTTTGCTTTCGCACAAGAGAATAAACGAACTCTTACAGTAGAAGAATTGGTTGACTGGCAACGAATCACGCAGAGTAATTTATCTGACAACGGTAATTTTATTGCTGTAAAGCAGGAGCCCTGGAAAGGCGATGCAACCGTCTTGCTTTATAATAAAACAGGGAAAGAGATCGCACGATTTTCTCCTGCGGGAAACTTTGCTTTCGCGCCATCGTCCAACTATCTTGTTGTCGAAGAAAAAACACCTCTGGCGGAAATAGAACAACTGAAGTTGCAGAAGACGAAGCCTGATCAGATGCCAATGAATAAGTTGATCTTGTTTTCCGTTTCAGGCCAGCGTGAGACGTTGGATTCAATCAGTACACACCAATTGGCCAAGTCGACCGACTGGTTGGCCTACAAGCAAGGCAATCAAAAAGATTCTACACTCTATATCCGGTCTTTGGACGGTAAAGCAACGGATGCGATTCCCAATGTGTCTGATTTCGGATTCGCGGAAGAAGGAGGATATTTATATTATGTCTCGGAAGGAGATTCGATAGATAAAAAACCGGGCGTTTATCTTTATCAGACAACAAACGGACAGCAAACGCTGATACAGGAGGGTAAAGGTGAATTCAACAAAATCAGGTTTAATAAAGCAGGGGATAAATTGGCTTTTCTCTATGCCGGCAAAGATTCTGTCGAGAAGAATCACCGATATACCTTATATCTTTCTTCCGTTCCGGAGAAGGCCTATTGTGTAGCAGAAAAAGGAAATGCGAACTTACCTGCTGACTGGATCATCAGTCAACAGGGAGAAATCCGCTTTTCGGAAGACGGCAACTACCTTTTCTTCCCGACCTCTCCCATTCCAAGAGAACGAGACACAACTATTTTAGCAGAAAACAGACCGGACGTACAAGTCTGGAATTGGGATGAAACGGTACAATATACGCAACAGGTCTTTAATTATAAACAGGATTCCCGTAAAACCTATACGGCGGCTTATCATTTCCCGTCAAAAAATATCCGCCAACTCAACACGTTGGAATTACCCAACCTCCAGTTTCCGGAAACCGGAGATATCGCCTTGTTATCGACAAGCGAACCTTATGGGACGGAGCGAATGTGGAGTGGAAAAAACAAACAGGATGTATACGCCATTCACATGCAAAGCGGAGAAAAGACAGTCTTGTCTATGGCTAATGCCAATCGAATCCGGTTTTCTCCGGCAGGTAAGTATGCGTTTTGGTATAACGAAACAGACAGTGCCTGGTTTACTTGCCGGTTAAGCGAAAATAAAGTGTATAAACTCTCCTCGCCCGATTCTTTTCAGGCTTGGGATAGCGACAATGATGTTCCCGATTACCCAAGTCCTTACGGTGCCGCGGGTTGGAGTAAAGACGATCAGCATCTGTTGCTTTACGACAGACACGACATCTGGAAATTCAGTCCCACAGCCTCTGAAAGCCCTGTTAATCTGACTGTCAACGGTAAACAAAGCAATACAGCATACCGCATACAGATGGTCGACAGGGATATCAAATATATTGATCTGGAAAAGACGCAACTGCTAACCGGATTTAATGAAGATACAAAAACAACCGGGTTCTACGCGGCTACGCTAAACAAGACAGTACAGCCAAAGGCTTTGTTGACCGGCAACTTTAAAGCCTCATTCAGATCAAAAGCAAAGGATTCGGATGCGATTATTTATACAACCGAAACGTTCTCGCAATACCCGGAAATTCGTTATTCCGATCTTCGGTTCTCGAAATCTGTTCAGTTGACCAACTTGGGAAGCCTGCAAAATAACATCCTTTGGGGAACTGCCGAGTTGACCTCATGGACTTCACTTGACGGCAAAAGGTTAGAAGGCGTGGTTTATAAGCCTGCAAACTTTGATCCGAAGAAGAAATATCCGCTTATTGTGAATTTCTATGAACGTAATGCGGAAACGCTTTATTCCTACCGTATGCCCGAACCTCATCGTTCTACGGTAGACTATCATTTATACAATAGTCATGGCTACGTGATCTTTAATCCGGATGTTCGTTATGAAGACGGATACCCCGGTGAAAGTTGCTTCAACAGTGTAATGCCGGGTATCGCGTCATTAATAGCGGAGGGATTTATTGATGAAAAAGCAATCGCTGCACAAGGACACAGCTGGGGAGGATATCAGGTGGCTTATCTGGCTACCCGAACAAATTTATTTGCAGCCATAGAAAGCGGCGCGCCTGTTGTGAATATGTTTAGCGCCTATGGCGGAATCCGTTGGGGATCGGGCTTAAACCGCTCTTTTCAATATGAACACGGACAAAGCCGCATAGGAGCTACTCCATGGGAATCGTCTCTACGCTATCAGGAGAACTCTCCATTATTTACCATGGATAAGGTAAACACGCCCATTCTGATCATGCACAATGATGCCGACGGACATGTGCCCTGGTATCAGGGAATCGAATACTTTGTGGCGTTAAAGCGTTTGCAGAAGCCGGTTTGGCTGCTCAACTATACGGGCGAACCCCACTGGCCCATGAAAATGGCAAACAGAGTAGACTTTCAGAAGCGCATGCTTCAGTTCTTTGACCATTATCTAAAAGGAAACCCCATGCCGCAATGGATGAGCGAAGGCGTAAAAGCCATCGATCAACCATTTGACTTGGGGTATTGATATTTTTATTTCTTATCTGTTACTTTCTGCTTCCTGTAATACTTCCATCCGGAATAGCCGGCGGCAGCAAGTAATAGTATAAGGATCAGGAATGAACTGTAAGCACTTACCTTTGCCGCGACTACATACGTTTCAGGATAGAATTCAAATATGATTTCGTGCTTTCCTGCGGGAACAATCATCGCTCTCAAAGTCCAATCCGCACGGAAATGCGAAGCAGGCTGTCCGTCTACGGTTACTCTCCAACCCGGCTGGTAATAAATTTCGGAGAATACAGCTAATTGATCAGACGCTGTTTCAGAAGCATACGTCAGTCGATTGGGTCTGTAGGCAGTCAGCGTGATGGAAGCAGTCGAATCAGCAGAAGGAATAAAGCCTTTTACATCGTCAGCAAAACGTTTATCTACAACAGCCGTTTTTAAGGGATTGATCTCATCTAAGGCTGCAATTTCCGCATCCGCATTCTCTGCCATCTTTACTTCAGACACAAACCAGGCGTTTCCATACGCAAACGGATTGCGGATAGGTGTTTGTTCCGGATGGTAAACAAAATAGCGGGTGTTAAGCATATTCAATGAGGGCGAAACAGCTAAAACATCATATATTTCTTCCACCGTTTTAGCCGTCCTCAATGCAGTGATGATAGCATTCAGTTCTCCCACCAAACGATGGTCTATCAATTCCTGATAACGTCTTAATTTCGCTGCATGATAACCACCTATTGATTTATGGAAATAAGACGTATTTGTTTCCTGAAACGGATCATTCATATTAATCACCCGGTAAGAAAGATCAGCGTCTTGCAGTATCTCATTATCCGCTATGGAAGCCTTGTATTCTTCATGCGGTTTTTGGGAAACAAAGTCATCCTCATTCAGGAATCGTTTATCAACAGTCCACAGGTCTGCCAGTATCAGGACAGCCACCCCTGCGGAAAGAATCATTCCCATTGTTTTTTTATTCTGGGCTTTCCAGTAGAAATACATCAATCCGGCTCCTAAGAGTATAAAGATCAATGAGCGCAATGCATCGGCAGAAGCCAGTGAAGCTCTGTCGGACAATAAAGCATGATAATACCAATCAGGGAATTGATATCTGCCGTCTGAGTTGGATGTAAAATCAAGTAACAAATTCGGCATCAGCCAAACGATCAGACATAAACCACCTGTTACAGCCAGCGCACCAATCATGCCCTGCTTAAACTGTTCTTTATTAACCTCTCCGCCCAGCAGTTCCTTCAATCCCCAGACCGCGATAACCGGGAATACCAATCCCGGAATAACCAATGCCATTTCGACCGTACGGAACTTGTTATACAAAGGCAGGTAATGAAACATAATATCATTAAACCAATCCATATAGCGCCCCAAAGCAAGGAAAGTCAGGAATAAGGCACCACCAAATAACCACCATTTATATTGACTTCTGACCACAAACATGCCGAAAACAAAAAGAAAACAGACTAACGCCCCGAAATAAACCGGTCCCGAAGTAAACTTGTCTCCCCAGTAAGTATAGGTTTGAACATCCTTACCTACCTGCGCACCCTGTGCTTTCATCGCTTTGTAAAGCTCGGAATCTTGTCCCAAAGTACCCACAGATCCTCCTCCATACGCATTCGGAATCAGCAAAGTCAATAATTCCCGTTTCTGATAACTCCATTGGAAAGCATAATCCTTATCCAACCCGGAGGATACTTTTTCTCCATCTGTAGTCGTGGTAGTTAGTTCTGTTGCTCCACGGATAGAATGCCGTCCCAAATCCCAGTTGGCATACATCTGTTTAGCGTTAGGCAAAACAGCCAATAGCACAGAAACAGCCATGATTAGTGTGACCTTAAGTAACTCATGATATTGCTTTTGTCTGATCTTTTCAATCAGATATCCCAAATAGATAAACAAGCACAACAGCACTAAGTAATAGGTTATCTGAATATGTCCGTTAGTTAAAGACAGAGCAACACCAAACAGGAACAACAATGCCCCCCACAGATAATTCCGTTTAAACAACAACGCCATGCCCGCCAAGGTAATTGGCATGCACGCAATAACATAGGCCTTGACAATATGCCCGGCTTCAATAATTATAATATTATAAGACGCAAAAGCAAAGGCTATAGACCCTGCAATGGCAAGCCACCACCAATTCACGCCAAGTACGCACATGAAAATATAGAAAAACACTAAGCCGGTAAAAACCATACCCGCATCAAAATAACCTATTCCTTTTAATGGTCTTTCAACAAGGTCAAATCGAGGGAGTTGTGGTTCCGGATTACCATACCCAGCCACATAAGGCATTCCGCCAAACATCGCGTTAGACCAGGCACTGAACTCTCCCGGTTGGGCAGTCTCTTCGTATTCCTTCATCTGGCTATGCCCCATACCGGTTGCCTTTATCGTATCACCTTGTCTGATCATTTTTCCGTCAAAGACCGCCGGTGAAAAATACACCACAGATAAGACGATAAATACGGCAATCGCCGCTACATGTTTTCCCCACTTTCTAACTAATTCCTGCATATTGTCTTGTTTCTTATTATTTACAAATAAACGAATTTTATCTTAAACTCTACCCTTAAACCACTTAGCTGTATAAAAACGAATGGCAAACCAGCCATGCAAAAGGGCGGTAATTGCTTTGCCATAATAGGCACACATGATATCATATCGCTCCTTTAATGAAGCCTTCCGATTATCCGTTGTCATCCCGCCGTCCATAAAATGAGCCAATGTCATCTTCATATTGCGAATGTCTGCTGCTTGCTTTAGGCAACGGATACACCAGTCGAAATCCGAACTGAACCGGTAAGATAAGTTATAATCCGGCGCTATACTACGTTTGGCAATGAAAGACTGATGGCAAACCAGCATGCCCATTTTGAAACTTTTCCAGGTCAACTTCTTAGGCGCTTTAAGTCTTCGCATGCCCAATACATTTCCTTTGCTATCAACAATTTCCGTTTCCCCATAGATAACATCGGGCAAGGCTTTTCGTTTCCCCAATTTGTTGACAATTGCTTGTACAGTGTCTGCTGAGTATAAAGTATCTCCGGCATTAATAAACCAGACATAATCACCGGTTGCCTGTTTCAGTCCTTTATTCATGGCATCATATAAGCCCTTGTCCGGTTCACTTATTGAATACGCAATTCCGGTCTGATATTGATCTATGATTTGAGTAGTCTTGTCTGTAGAACCCCCATCGATAATGATATATTCAATCGCATGATAAGACTGACTCAATACACTAAGAACGGTGCGTTCCAGCCATTCTTCAGCGTTGTATGTTATCGTTATGATTGTAAATGTAGGTTGTTGCATATTATTTCTTTAGCAAACTGTTGTATAACTCTATATATTGACGGGCTACAACAGGTTCGGCATAATGCGTTCGGACCTTTGTAACACAAGCAGCAGATAAGCCCTCTTTATCCGGGTGATTTAACACCCATTCAATCCCATTCGCCAAATCCTCCGCGCTTTTATATTCAGCCAAATAACCGTTGGTTTGGTGGTCTATTATATCGGTTTGTCCGCTGTTGTTGAAACTTACCGCGGGACATCCGCACGCCATTGCTTCAATTATTGTTTGTCCGAATGTTTCATAAAGAGAGGGAACAATAACCACATCAGCAGCCTGATATAATTGAGCTATTTGCTGATTATTCTG
>DAIPZX010000018.1:0-13475 GCA_036781995.1 Massilibacteroides sp.
CCGGCATCATCCCATCTGCAATTCTTTCTTAATCCAATTGTATAATCCGGTCGCTTAATTCAAAATAGCCCTATAAAAATAGCCCGGCAGAAACAGAACCAATAAAAACTATTAGCAACTTACACCGGAAAATTGTAAATTCGCGTCTAATATATAAAGAAAATATGGAAATTACAGGAAAAATCATTGCAGTTCTTCCCGAACAAGGAGGCACAAGCAAAAATGGCAACGAGTGGAAGAAGCAAGAATATGTGTTGGAAACCTATGATCAATACCCTAAAAAGGTATGTTTCCAAATATTTGGAGCTGATCGCATAGCGCAAGCGGATATTAAAGTTGGAGAAGACCTAAACGTTTTTTTTGACATTGAAAGTCGTGAATATCAAGGACGCTGGTATACCAACATCAATGCATGGAAAGTAGATCGGGTATCTGCGCAAACTTCACCCGAAGCTCCTGCCAATCCGATTAGCAATCCTACTGTAGCAGCGCCGGATTTCGGCCCTGCCAACCCGGTTGATGATTTGCCTTTCTGATAATATAAAGTGTAGTTTCAATCAAAAATCCCGGATTCAATCCGGGATGACTTGGTTTTAATCGCATATGCTTATCTAATCATTCAGAAACCCGTCCGACTGATTTGATACTTTTCAGTTTAGCTAACTTGACGCATATTTTCTGGATATCTTCTACGTCATGCACTTTCATCTTTATTTTCCCTTCGAATACGCCGTCTTTCGCTTCAATCAGCAGTCGTTGGATATTTACATTAAAATCTTCAGAAATAATTTTAGACATATCACTCAATACACCAAGAGAATCGATCCCTTTCACTTCAAGAATCGCTTCAAACGATGTGGTTTTATGACTACTCCACTCCGTAGATAGGATACGTTCGCCAAAGCTGCTCTTCAGACGCATGGCAATTGGGCAAGAGCGTTTATGCACAACCACACATCCGTCATCATTTATAAATCCCAAAGCATCGTCTCCCGGAATCGGTTTGCAACAATCCGCAAGTACATAATTACGGTCAAAGGCTTCTTCGCGAAGGATATAAGGCCTTTTTTTATCATAAGATGGTTTTTCTTTGGGATCGTCATCTACCGTGGTTGAGTCGTCATCCTGCGATTTGCCTACACGAAGCGCTTGTTTCAGATATTTAAAGAATCTGTTATCTGTTTTTTCTTTCAGTATTTTTTTCAGATTTTCCGGAAGCGCCGTTTCTCCTTTTTCTACGGAATAGAAAAAATCTTCCCGTTTCGGAAAACTATAATAAAGCGCAAGTTTATCGATTTCCGCCAGATTCGGTTCAATCTCCGCATTCTTCAAAGCGGCAATAACTTTCTGTTCTCCCCCGCGGGCCGCTTCACGGCGAGAGCGCTTGATCGCATAATCAACTTTAGCTTTGGCCTTGGCGGTAGTGACAAAATTCACCCATTCCGGCTGCGGTTCTTGTGATCGCGAAGTAAGTATTTCCACCTGATCTCCACTGGCAAGAGGATGGCTTAAAGGCACAAGACGGTGATTCACCTTAGCACCGATACATTTGTTACCTATATTGGTATGAAGAGCATACGCAAAGTCCAGCGCAGTTGCTCCCAGGGGGAGTGTCTTTATATCTCCCCTCGGCGTAAATACGAATATTTCGGCACTGAAGAGATTCAATTTTATCGTATCCAAAAAGTCTAACGCATTCGGATTCGGATTTTCCAGTATTTCAGTAATTGTATGCAACCATTTGTCCAATTCCGTATCTTCTTCTACACTATGCTCTTTGTATTTCCAGTGGGCGGCAAAGCCTTTTTCTGCAATATCATCCATTCTCCGGCTACGAATCTGAATTTCCACCCATTGCCCGTCAGGTCCCATAATCGTCAGGTGCAATGCCTGATATCCGTTTGCTTTCGGACGACTCACCCAGTCCCGGATCCGATCAGGCCGTATGCGATAAATGTCGGTAATAGCAGAGTAAATTTCCCAGCATTGATTCTTCTCATCGATGCCCTGCTGAGCTTCAAAGATGATACGCACGGCGTAGATGTCATAAATTTCATCAAACGAAACGCCTTTGCTCTCCATCTTACTCCAAATAGAGTAAGCCGATTTAACACGGGCACGCATTTCGTATTTAAGCCCCATGCTTTGCAGCTTCTGATCCACAGGTCCGGCAAAATGTTCGAACAACGCCTTGCGGCTGGCTTCCGTGGCATCCAGACGTTCCTGAATATAAGCATACTCTTGTGGATGTTCGTATTTAAAGCTGAGGTCTTCAAGTTCTGTCTTAATTGAAAAAAGCCCCAATCTGTGGGCCATAGGGGCATATAGATAGAGCGTTTCTCCGGCAATTTTAAACTGCTTGGCGGGCAGAAGCGAACCCAATGTACGCATATTATGCAAACGATCAGCGATCTTGATCAGAATCACGCGGATATCATCACTCATGGTGAGTAATAACTTGCGAAAATTTTCCGCCTGTGCCGATGCCTGTTCGCCAAAGATTCCTCCGGAAATTTTAGTCAGTCCATCTACAATCTGGGCGATTTTAGTACCAAACATGTTACTGATATCTTCTACCGTATATTCCGTATCTTCAACCACATCGTGCAGCAAAGCCGAACAAATGGAAGTGGAACCAAGCCCCATTTCGCTACAAACAATACGGGCAACTGCCAAGGGATGCATAATATAAGGCTCTCCGGAACGGCGTTTAACACCGGAATGGGCTTGATTGGCAAATTCAAACGCTTTGGTTATCAGCTCTATTTTTCTCCGGTGATTAGAGTCCAGATAGTCTTGAAGGAGCGCTTCAAACTCAGTACGGATCTGTTTTTCTTCAACAGATATTTGTTCAACTCCCGGCTTATTCGCATCACTCATAGTCTATCTCTTTGTTTATTACTTTATCAATATACAAATATAGTGAATCTATAGGATTTTTTTAAGGGAAAAAGAGAGAAACAAGCCGTTAAACAACCGGAATTTTCAACACCTGACCCGGGCGCAGCCTTGTTCCCGTCATATTATTTGTTCTTTGAATCAAAGTAATTGTTACACCCGGGTATTTTTTTGAAATGGAGTACAGCGAATCTCCGGACTGAACGGTATAAGACAAATAGCCTTCTTCTCCTTTCATTACAACGTTCTTTGTTGTTGTTGAAGTATTTGCCTTAGCACTCGAAGCAAAAGCAATTCCCCCGTTGTCTACATACAAGACTAACTTCTTTCCGACTGCCACACGGTTACTGCCCAGACCATTCCAGGTACGTATGTCTTTAGCGGTAACACCGTATTTATTCCCTACCGTATACAGATTTTCTCCACGCTGAGTGATGTGAACAATCCGTTCGCGGGTAGACTTTGTATCTGCTGCGTTATTCAGCGCATCTGCCAGTAAAGAGTCTGCACCATGTACATAAATCGTATCTTCGTTTTCAACAAAAGCATACGTATGAGCAGCCGGCAATTTAAGTACGGCCGAACCTATATTTCCCGGCACGATGTCTCTCTTATATTGGGGGTTTAATATGCGCAGTTGTTCCAAATCAAGAGACAGCACATCAGACACCTGGCTAAAATGAAGTAGTTTGTTCACCATAACCGTATCTGTCGCTAACGGCAGATTGGCTTCTACCGGACAAAGATTGTGGTCACAATAATAATTCATTATATAGTTGGCTGCGATAAACAGAGGCACGTATGAACGAGTCTCTTTAGGCAGATAAGGGAATATTTCCCAAAAGTCAGTTTTGCCCGAACGCCTTATTGCCTTATTTACATTGCCCGGCCCACAGTTATAAGCAGCCATAACTAAATTCCAGTCATTGTATATCGCATACATATCCTTAAAATAACGACAAGCGGCATGAGTAGATTTAATCGGATCCAATCGCTCGTCAATCAAACTATTTATCGTCAGACCGTATGCCTTTCCTGTCGGCAACATAAATTGCCAGAGTCCCGAAGCCCCTACGCGTGATAAGGCTCTTGGGTTCAATGCGCTCTCCACAATCGCAAGATACTTCAATTCCAGCGGCAGCCCATGTTCATCTAATATCTGTTCAATAATGGGGAAATAATAATCTGCCATCCCCAGCATATAACGAACCAAGCCTCTGCGACGCTCAGCATACAAATCAATACACTGTCGCACTACATTATTATATTGCATCGGTATAATACGAGGCAGCCTGTTCAAGCGTTCTCTATAGGTCGAGTCCGGAAAAAACACATTTTCATCCTCATCCTGGCAGTAATCAATTGAAGACGTGAAATATCTCACATGCCATGAGTGAAGCAAACTATCGACATCTGCGTCTAAGCTTTCCGGAATATAACCAACCTCTTCGATTAGTTCTTCTTGAGAAAGAACGGAGTAAGCTTCATCCCCCGTCATCTCTGTTTCTTGCGCGGCAACTAAGCTCAGACTCAGTATCAAGCCTATTATTATCAAGAGCTGCTTTGTCATAGTGTATTAGAATTTTATACTGCAATTGATTCCATATATATGTGGCGTCCGACTGTTTCCGGGAGTTATCGCCGGCTCCACTCTCATAGACAAATCCGGAGAAATGTCAAAGTCAAACAAATGCGCATCGACATACGCATCAAGCATACCCAAAACATAAACTCCGACACCAATAAAAATACTCATATCCCTAAATCGCCGGAAATAATCTTTCCTTCGCTTCAACTGATTCTGAAAACTTGTATCCCGCGCCTTGGCAAGCATTGCCTCATCATCGTCCCAATCTATCGATCCTGTCACAAAGTTTTGCCATTTATCCTTATATTCAAGCGGATCTTTCTGAACCGTTGCCCAATAGGCTTCTGAATAATCAGAATAGTTTCCGTGATTCCATGTCATGGCATACAAACACCCCATCAATCCGCCATAAATAATAGGAAGCTTCCAATATTTCCTATTGTAAATCTGCCCTAAACCCGGAACTACAGCTGAAAAAATCAACGCTTTTGTTGGATTAGGCTTAAAAGGTTCGACCGCCTGCATCTCTTCCGGAGAAGGAATAACAAGCGAATCAGCCGCCAGCAATACGGCTTGCGTCACAGAGTCGGTCACTTCAACCGATACAGTATCCGTGGTAATCTCCGCGTAATCCACATAAGATGTGTCTGCTGTTGCCGTATATTCTTCTACAGGAACTGTTTCCTGAGCATACCCTGTCAAGGTAATACAAAACAACAGACAGAAACATACTTTTATTTTATTTAGTCTAAAAAAATAACTCACACTCAATGGCTTATCGTTTCAGTTTGTCTAACAAACCAACCAATTCTTCCAACTGCTCTTCGGAACCGAAAGGGATAGTAATCTTTCCTTTACCCTTATCATTGTATGTCAATTGAACTTTTGTCTTAAAGAAAGACGATAAATGATCTTTCAATAAGTTATACTCTTCAGGCAATAATACCTTTTTCTCCTTTTTCTGCTTCTTTTGCTCTACCGCTCCTCTGTTTCGCACAGACTCTTCCACGTTCCGCACAGACAAACCTTCAGTCAGGATTCGTTCGTATAATCCAAGTTGTTCTTTGGGGTTTTCCATCGGGAGTAAAGCCCGGGCATGCCCCATATCTATTTTCTTATCTTTCAGCCCCATTTGTATCTCAGCCGGCAGTTTCAGAAGGCGCAGATAATTCGCAATCGTGGTGCGTTTTTTCCCTACACGCTCACTTAACCGCTCCTGAGTCAATCCGTAAAGATCAATCAATTTCTGATAAGCCAACGCTATTTCAATAGAATTCAGGTCTTCCCGCTGAATATTTTCGATCAGCGCCATTTCAACCACGTTTTCATCATCGGCGGTCTTTATATAAGCCGGAATCCGGGTTAGCCCTGCTTTTAAAGAAGCGCGATAACGCCTTTCTCCGGAGATGATCATATAGTTATCCGGAGACATTTCACGTAGTGTAACGGGCTGTATCACACCCAACGAACGTATCGAGGTAGCAAGCTCCTCCAATGCCTCTTCTTCAAAGACCGTACGGGGTTGTTCCGGATTAGGTTGAATCTTACTCAATTCTATCTCACTGATAGAAGAAGAACCACCTGTTTTCAGGTCATCCATCGTTATCAGCGCATCCAATCCACGACCAAGAGGCGATCTTTTAAGTCCTGCCATAATACAAATATCTTATTTTCGTTTCTTATTTTTTTCAATCAACTCCTGTGCCAGTTGAATATGATTTAAAGCGCCTTTTGACTCGGCATCATACAATAACGCAGGCTTTCCATAACTGGAAGCTTCACTCAGTTTAATATTACGTTGTATAACCGTATCAAACACCAACTCCCTGAATGGTTTTTTCACTTCTTCGTAGATCTGATTAGCTAACCGGAGACGCGAATCATACATCGTCATCAGAAAACCTTCGATTTCCAGCGAAGTATTTAACCTTGACTTAATAATCTTTATCGTATTCAGCAATTTGCTGATTCCTTCCAGCGCAAAATATTCACATTGCACAGGAATTATAACAGAATCGGCAGCAGTAAGAGAATTGACGGTGATTAGCCCAAGCGAGGGCGAACAATCGATCAGAATATAATCATATAATTCCTTTAACGGCTGAAGCACCTGTCGAAGCAACTGTTCCCTGTTTTCAATCTCCAACATTTCAATCTCCGCACCGACCAAATCAATATGGGAAGGGATAATATCTAAATTTTCCACTTCTGTAGCAATAATGGCAGCGTCTGCCCGGTTACCGTTGATCAAACATTCGTAAATAGACAACTGCACATTACGTATATCGATCCCAAGACCGGAGGAAGCGTTTGCCTGAGGGTCAGCATCTACCACTAAAACCTTCTTATCAAGTACGGCCAACGAGGCCCCCAGATTTATAGTTGTTGTCGTTTTACCCACTCCTCCTTTTTGATTTGCCAAAGCTATTATTTTCCCCATAACGTTAAGCATTAAATATTTCGGTCGTAAAGCTACTTCAAAAAAACAATAACCCCTTTGACCGGCTATCAGCAAATGAGCTAACTGTTGATAAGTCAGCAGATTTGTTGATAACATGCAAATATAAACAGAATTAAGTTATTACGCTTATTCTTTATTTTTTATTCACAATAGCGGGAGTTTTTGTAACTGTTCAGCCAAAGCTATTCTTAATTTACAATTTGCCATTCGGTGTAGCAGGGTAGCAGGGCAGGGCAAACGCATTTAAAATAACATCTAAAATAGCATCGTCATTGCGAACGCAGTGAAGCAATCTAATTACGCACAATGGATTGCTTCGTCGCTTCGCTCCTCGCAATGACGATATAGTTTAAATTATCATTTTAATACAATATATTGTAATATTGTATCTTTTTGTATTTTTGACAATTGTTTAAATATGTTTATTTACATCGTTTTTATGTGAAAATACGTTTGTTTATGTGAAAAACATACGGTTTTTCATCAACAGGACAGGAATGAAATTTTAAATTCATACTTATCATTTTGACGAAACACTGTTATCATTTTCCAAAAACATAGTTATCATTTTTCAAAAGCCCATAAAACTGCCGTTTTTTCGGAAATCAAAAAGACACACACCTCGTAAAAGGCCGTTTATAACGGTTTTAGCGCACGCTGTCTCAAAATGGAGGTAAGTATCCACCAATATGTTAAAACGTCTCTAATTCGACCGTATTTAATCCGTTTTCATTTTAATGCAAAATTCGTCGATTTACTATCAATATGATTTTTTCATTATTCAACCCACGGCCTCCTACAAACGCAAACATCGCGACGTCATTGCGAGCGAAGCGAAGCAATCCAGTCTACGCCCCTCTGGATTGCTTCGCGCGGATGCGATTATTCTGTTTTCAGCGCGTTTATCGGATTGATTGTCGCGGCTTTCCAGCTTTGCCAGGAGATGGCGATCATAGCCAGAGAGAGCACCAAGAGTCCGGAGAAGGCATAAGTCCAGATATTCGGTACTGCCTTATAAGCAAACTGCTCCAACCAACGGAGTATGATTAAGTAGGTGAATGGGACCGAAATAAGAAACGCAAAGCCAATCCAAAGCGCAAAGCGGTTATTCAGCATACGGATAATATCGGCAGGAGTGGCTCCATTGACTTTACGAACACCGATTTCTTTTGTTTTTCTCTTAATGATAAACGAAGTGATAATAATCAACCCGAGATTAGCAATAATCAGGCAAAGCAAAGAGAAAATACGCGCGAGGGATTTGGCTTTCACCTCATTATGATACACTTTATCATAAACGTCGAGAAGGAATGTGTAATCTGCCGGGTAGTCCGGATTCACTTCATGCCATACCTGGTTAAAGATGGATAAGGCTTGCTCTGTATTGGAGGAAGACAACCCGACCATTATACAATGCTGGAAGTTTTTTCGTTGCATTAAAAGCTGCGGTTGCGTCTCTTCAAAAGCTGTTGTGTAATTATAATCTTCGGTTACTCCAACAATTCTTCCTTTGTTAATATAATCCAACGCGCCATGCCTCAGATGTACTATTTTACCAATCGCCTCTCCAGGTGATCCGAAACCCAGCACTTGCAATGCTTTCCGGTTTATCATATATTCTTCTGAAACATCGGATGGTCTGTTCTCTTTCCTGAAATCGTTGAACAAGGTTTGCTCTGACCGGTACGACAATGGATTGTTCTTAAATACTGTTCCTGCAACCGGGGTTATTTGAAAGAAAGGCAGGAAATCATCCCCTACAACTAAAATCGGGAGTTTCCGGTAATTACTTTCACCCTCTCCTTCTACTTGCACTTCTATCAAATCCCGAATTGCACTGCCGGGTAATTGCATGGCAGAAGTCACCATTTCTATTTCCGGATGGTTCATCAATTCATTTTTCAACACGTCATAGCGTTGCTGTACAGCTTCGGGTTGTTCTTTCATCACGAGGATAGAACGCTCCGTTCCCCCTACTCTGTTTTTTTCAATCAACTCCATCTGGCGGTTGATACTAAAGCCGATAATCACCACGAACATAACAATGCAATACTGCCCTATCAACATATATTTCACCTTACCCAATGTAAAATTGGCGACTTTTTGTTCATTCTGATTATATCTGAACAAGGTTGAAGACATTCGGGTCAATACCGGCATAACAGACACGAGTGTTATGGTCAGCAGAAAAGCAACAGCTAATCCGCCAATTTCTGCCGCAGACAGATCAATCGGTATCCGGAGTTCCGGAGAAAGAACGAAACTCAGCATTCCCCCGACAAGAATAGCCAGACAACAAGACAATACAGCCATCACCGTTTCATCCCGGAGCACAACACCCGAAGAGGCTCCATTCAGCCGGAGCAATTGATAATATTTTTTATTGAAAGAGAAAATCAAACCGCTGTTCAGCCAAAGGTTAAACAAAACGATAATAAGCAAGAGCAGATTAGCACTGACGATTAAATAGATGTAATTGATATTTCCGTTTATCTCCAGCTCACGCGAAAAGTGGCTGTGAAGATGAATTTCGGTCAGCGGAAACAGCAGAGGAGAAGAATGGTACTCGCTGCCGGCATTCAATTCATCCATTTTGGCGGCAATCGTCTGTTCTACCTGATTAAGATCGACATTCGGTTCCATCAGTAAATAAACATAAGCCCAATCCCGGTTTTCCGAATCCGGACGATGAACGATCAGGTCTGTATGGAAATGAGATGTTTCCGGAAAATTATCAAAAACACCGCTTATAAACACCGTTTTATCAGTGAACTTACGTCCGGACAAACGGATTTCTTTTCCAACCGGAGAGGTATTCCCGAATAATTGCTTAGCCAGATCTTTACTGACAGCCACTTTTTCCGGTGCATTCAAGACCGTTTTGGGGTCTCCTTCCAGCAGATTAAAACTAAAAACATCAAAAAAATTGGAGCTGGCAAAATAAAAGTTATTCACAATCCGGGGCACATCGCCGATGGTCAACACGCCGGTGTTTACTTTATCTAACATAACTACATCCTCAACGCCTGCGATTTGATTTATGTAAGGACTGTTCTTGGTTGTACCCCAATTACGAACATCCACCGGTTCGTTATCCCATTGCATCGAAAAGCGCGCGATCCGGTCTGCATTCTCATGAAAGCGATCGTAACTCAGTTCTTTTTTCACAAAAGCATAAGACAGCAACAGACAGCAAAAAATAGTAACCAGACCAAGCAGGTTGGTAATACGTAATGAGCGACTTTTCGTCAGACGTTTCAATAGCATAGAATAGCATTTTATTGAGTTATTATGAATAATAACGAATAACAATCCTTTTTATTGAATCTGTCGCATGAAAAAATCAAGCATTAAGACTAATTAACATACTATCTGTTTACCAATTACGATTTTTACGTAGATTTGCTACGAAACATTCGTAACGATAGTAAATTTGAAAATAAAATGGAAAAGTTAACAATGCAAGAAGAGGAAGCAATGCGCTTGATATGGCAGACAGCTCCATGTTTTGTAAAAGATGTATTAGTTAAATATAACGAGCCCAAACCTCCTTATACGACACTGGCATCTATAATCAAGAATCTGGAGCGCAAAAAATACGTCAAAGCGAAACCTGTGGGAAACACGTATCAATACACGCCCTTAATAGAGGAGAGCGACTATAAGCGTACGTTTATGAACGGAGTGGTTCAGCATTATTTTGAAAATTCGTATAAGGAAATGGTTTCTTTCTTCGCGAAAGACCAGAAACTGACCGCTAAAGATCTGGAAGATATAATTAAGATGATTGAAAAAGGTAGAGAATAACTTAACATCCTACTGTTATGACTATTACACCCGAACTGTCGTATTTTATAAAGATAAACCTGGCGTTTGTCCTGTTGTATGGCTTTTATCGTCTGTTTTTTTATAAAGACACTTACTTTACATTGCGCCGTATAACCTTATTGTTATTTTATGTGTTTGCTTTCGCCTATCCTTTATTTACTATACAGGAATGGGTTAAGGTACAACAGCAGCCTATCGCCGAAGTGATTTACTACTACTCGGGCATGCTGCCTGATATCGTAGTTGAGCAACAAACAGCGGAAACCAATGCAATAGCCTGGGGGCAACTGTTCAATAAAGTTGCATTCTTCATCTATCTCGCCATTACGGGAGGTTTGTTTTTACGCTTTATTGTTCAGCTTGTCAGCATTTTGCGGATTAAACAACAAAGCAGACGATCCTTAATTAACGGAATACCTGTCTATCTGCTTCCGAAACCGGCTGCTCCGTTCTCCTTTTTCAGCTCCGTATTTATATATCCTCCCAATCATTCAGAGAAGGAACTGGAAGAGATTCTCATGCATGAGTGTACGCACGCAACCCAGCACCATTCAATAGATGTGATCATCAGCGAATTGGCTACCATTATATGCTGGGTAAATCCTTTCGTTTGGTTGTTGAAGCGGGAAATAAGACATAACCTGGAATATCTGGCAGACAACACCGTAATTCATTCGGGTTATGACAGCAAAACCTATCAGTTTCATTTATTAGGATTAGCGCATCACCGATCAACGACTACATTATACAATAATTTCAATGTATTGGACTTAAAAAACAGAATTATCATGATGAATAAAAAACGTTCCAGTAAAATGGGTAGAGCTAAATATCTTGTATTCCTACCGTTCGCGGCTCTATTATTGCAATTTTGCAACTTTGACCGCGCCAAACAAGAACCATCTGTGGATACGACAACCGAAACCGGCTCTGTAAATATAAAAGGAACAGTAGTCGATACCGATGGAAACGCAATTGTCGGAGCGGCGGTTGTTGTCGAAGGAATCAATACCGGCACCATTACAGACGTAAGCGGCAATTTTGAATTGCAAACCGAGCAAACCGCCACATTGTCTGTTTCATTTCCTGATTATGATGCGATACGCAGAAGCGTGACTTCAATTCAGTCGGACCCTACAATTGTTTTAAAACAGGCGGGACGAACAAAATCAGGAGATCAGGTATTTACCATTGTTGAAGAAATGCCGAAATTTCCGGGTGGAGAAGAAGCATTACTAAAGTATATCAACACCTCTATAAAATATCCGGTAAGCGCACAGGAAAATGGCATTCAGGGTCGTGTAATCGCCAGCTTTATTGTTAACAAAGATGGTTCCGTATCGGATATTGAGGTGGTTCGCAGCGTAGACCCGGCATTAGATGCTGAAGCAACGCGGGTAATCAACACATTCCCGAAATGGGAACCCGGGAAACAACGCGGACAAGCGGTAGCTGTGAAATACACCGTACCTATCACATTCAGATTACAATAAAGATCTCTCCTAATGAGTTATAGATTAGGCATTCTACTCTTTTGTGTCCTGCCCTTTACCGGGCAGGCACAGAAAGAGGTCAATTTGCAGGAGTTAATCAACCGCAGACAATATACTGCTGTTATTGATCAGGTAGAAACACTTACAGCAAGTGATTCCGCCAACTTCAATACCATGTATGCCATCGGACAAGCCTATGAAGGCTTGTTGAGGTATCGCAATGCGTACGACTTCTATCGTTACTGTTTTAATATGGATACGACCAATACCGATATATTGAACACAGTAGCCCGTACAGCCATCAACGTAGGCAAGGGATCAGAAGCTGAAAAACTTTTCCGCAAAGTATTAGAAACAGACAGTCTGAACTTCTACGCCAATCATCAATTGGCGCGTCTTTATTATCAAACGGGAGACTATGAGAAAGCCATAGAGCGATACACCACCCTGATTGAATACAATGAGCAAAACTCCACCTTATTAGCCGGATTGGGAGATTGTTACAACAAAATGGAACAATACTTTCCGGCTGTAGCCAGTTATTTTCTGGCTTATAACTACAATCGTGAAAATGCCGGTTTGGCAAGCAACCTTATCAATGGCATGCTACGCATCGGAGGCGACTATGTAGAAGAAGCATTGGCCATCTGCGATACCGCTCTTTATTATAATCCCGAAAACAGGCAAATATTACGGAATAAAGGGATGGCACTATACATGAACAAACGTTATGCGGCAGCAGATACATTATATACCTCACTCATGGAAGCGGGAGACTCCACCTACATCACCCTGAAGTACGGCGGTATTTGCAAATATCAGGCAGGTCAGTACATGGATGCCGTAGAACCACTGGAAGCCGCATTCAAAGCAGACACCACCTCTGTAGACGTATGTCTCTTCTTAGGATCAGCCTTAGGCAAAACATACGATCGAAAGCGCGCCTTCTCCCTGTTCGAAAAAGCAGAAGAAAATTTACAACCATCGCCCGTATATCTTACACAACTAAAAGTACTCCGTGCCGAGACCTATCAAAAAGACGGTCAAACCAGAACAACGGCTCCCAAAGCATTTTTACGAATTCTGGCAAGAGTTTCAGCAACCAGCGTCAATTGACTTTCATTGGCAACGCCCAGCATGGAATGTGTAGGAGAAGCCGGATTCACCAACGGCCCCAGAATATTGAACAGAGTTCGGACTCCCATTT
>DAIPZX010000019.1:0-13421 GCA_036781995.1 Massilibacteroides sp.
TGTTTCGGTAGGACCGGAAATACCGGAAGGATTTCTGGATTTTCATCAGGGAATTAAGAAAGCCGGAGCGTTTATCCGCCCGGCGAAGAATAGGAATGAGGATATATCGCTCATGTACTTCACGTCAGGCACAACGGGCAATCCGAAGATGGTAGCACATGATTTTACTTATCCTTTAGGGCATATCGTTACGGCAAGTTACTGGCATAACCTGAAAGAAGACAGTCTCCACTTAACCATTGCAGATACCGGTTGGGGAAAGGCTGTATGGGGAAAACTATACGGACAATGGATTGCCGGAGCGACTGTGTTTGTTTACGACCATGAGAAGTTTACCCCCTCCGCTATGTTGGAGATGATACAGAAATACCATATCACATCGCTATGCGCCCCTCCTACGATCTTTCGTTTTTTGATTCGTGAAGATCTGACACAATACGATCTTTCGTCTTTAAAATATTGCACGATTGCCGGAGAAGCGCTTAATCCTGCGGTATTCAACACGTTTCTTGAATTAACCGGTATTAAATTGATGGAGGGTTTCGGGCAGACGGAAACAACGCTTACAATCGCGACCTTCCCCTGGATGGAACCCAAGCCCGGTTCGATGGGAGTACCCAACCCGCAATACGATATGGACCTCATCCTTCCCGACGGCTCATCAGCCGAAGACGGAGAGCAAGGGGAGATCGTGATTCATACGTCCGGAAATAAACCGATCGGCTTGTTCAAGGAATATTACCGTGACCCGGAACTAACCCGTCATGTATGGCATGATGATGTATACCATACGGGAGACGTTGCCTGGAGAGATGAAGACGGATACTATTGGTTCGTAGGTCGCGTAGATGATGTAATCAAAAGCTCTGGCTACAGAATAGGTCCGTTTGAGGTAGAAAGCGCGTTGATGCTTCATAAAGCAGTTGTTGAATGCGCGATCACCGGTGTGCCCGATGAAATCCGCGGACAGGTAGTCAAAGCCACGATTGTTCTGTCAAAAGAATACAAAGACAAGGCAGGCGATGATTTAGTGAAAGAATTGCAGAATCACGTAAAACAGGTGACAGCACCGTATAAGTACCCGAGAATAATCACGTTTGTTGACGAACTGCCTAAGACCATCAGCGGTAAGATCCGCCGGGTGGAAATACGGGATAAAGACAAATAAAAAAGCATGTACCGGTATAAAAGGATTGCAGTCAAAATAGGAAGTAACGTATTGACAAGGAAAGACGGTACGTTAGACGTAACACGTATGTCTGCAGTAGTCGATCAAGTTGCCGAGTTGCATAAGAAAGGAATCGAAATCGTTTTGATTTCCTCCGGAGCAGTTGCATCGGGAAGAAGCGAGCTGAGAGTCAATAAAAAGCCGGATGCCGTTTCTGCCCGTCAACTATACTCTGCTGTCGGACAGGCTAAACTGATTAACCGGTATTATGAATTATTTCGGGAGCATAAATTAGTTTGCGGACAAGTGCTGACCACCAAAGAAAGCTTCGGAAGCCGCACGCATTATCTGAATCAGAAACGCTGCATGGAAGTCATGCTCGATAATAAGGTGATCCCGATCGTCAATGAAAACGACACAATATCAGTAACCGAACTGATGTTTACCGACAACGATGAGCTTTCAGGACTCATTGCTACGATGATGGGCATGGACGCACTCATCATATTAAGCAACATAAACGGTATATACAACGGAGATCCTGCTGATCCATCCTCATCGGTCATTCCGGAGATAAACGGATCGCAGGAAGACTTATCCGATTATATACAAACCGGAAAATCTGCCTTCGGACGGGGTGGTATGCTTACCAAATGTGCCATTGCCCGTAAAGTAGCGGAAGAAGGTATCTCGGTGATTATAGCCAATGGTAAAAAAGATCATATCTTATGCGATCTTTTAAAAAGAAACAGCACAACGGTTTGCACCCATTTCATTCCGGCAGTTAAACCGGTTAGCAGCGTAAAGAAATGGATCGCTCATTCGGAGGGCTTTGCCAAAGGCGAGATACATATAAACGAAGGAGCGGAAAAAGCGCTTCTAAGCCCTAAGGCAACCAGCGTATTATTAGTCGGAGTCATCAAAATATGCGGCGAATTCGAGAAAGACGATATCGTCAAACTCTTTAATGAAGACGGAAAACAGTTGGGGGTTGGCTGTGTTGCCTACGACAGCGATGAAGCCGGTAAGTTAATTGGCGTAAAGGATATAAAGCCTTTGATACATTATGACTATCTTTATCTGGATTAATAGATGTAGTTATGCAAACAAGCAGCCTGTTGCAAAAAGCGTCAGAGGCAAAAGATGCACTGAACAGACTTACAGACAAAGAGATAAATGAGATACTTCTCGCCATTGCCGCAGCATTGGAAGCGAATCAGGACTTTATATTAAGTGCAAATCAAAAAGATTTGCAGCGTATGGAGTTGTCTGACCCGAAATACGACCGATTAAGACTTACGGCAGACCGTATACGGGGTATAGCCGGAGATATGCGAAGCGTAACCTCCCTACCCTCTCCCTTAGACAAAATACAGAAAGAAATTATACGACCCAACGGAATGGTTATCCGCAAAGTATCTGTTCCCTTCGGCGTGATCGGGGTGATCTATGAAGCACGTCCCAACGTAACCTGCGATGTACTTTCACTTTGTTTGAAAAGCGGGAATGTATGTGTACTGAAAGGTGGTTCGGACGCTGAATATTCCAATGAAGCGCTCGTTAAAATCATTCACGGAGTAGTAGAACAGCATGGGCTGGCAAAAGAGGTTTGTACTTTATTGCCGGCTGAAAGAGAAGCGACCGACGTGCTTTTAAAAGCAACCAAGTATGTCGATCTGATCATTCCTCGCGGAAGCGCCGGATTAATCAATTTCGTAAGAGAGAACTCACTCGTTCCCATCATTGAAACGGGTGCCGGTATCTGTCATACTTATTTTGATAAAGACGGAGATCGTAATAAGGGACAGGCGATCATCACCAATGCCAAGACCAGGCGCGTTAGCGTTTGCAACGCGCTTGACTGCCTGATCATACATGCAGATCGTCTTTCCGACCTGCCTTTTCTTTGTGCTAAGCTAAAGGATAGCCGGGTAATCATTTATGCAGATAAAGACGCCTACACGACATTAAAAGGAAATTATCCGGACGAACTGCTCGAAAAAGCAACCGAAGATAGTTTCGGCACAGAGTTTCTGGACTACAAAATGAGCATACGTACCGTTTCTTCCGAAGAGGAAGCGCTCAGGCAAATCAGTCGTTACAGTTCTAAACACAGCGAGTGTATTGTCAGCGAATCCCGAGAAGCCATACAGCTATTCGAACGCATGGTAGACGCGGCCTGTGTTTATGCCAATGTGTCTACCGCTTTTACCGACGGGGCACAGTTCGGATTCGGCGCCGAGATAGGGATCAGCACACAGAAAGCACATGCACGGGGTCCAATGGGATTAGAAGAGATTACGACATACAAATACATCATCGAAGGCAACGGTCAGATCCGTAATCAATAAAAAAGACAATATATATGAGGAATTTTACATGCGTCCACGATCTGGGCAACTTAAATCAAGCAGTAAAAGAAGCGTTTGAAATCAAAAAAGACAGGTTCAAATACGTGGAACTGGGAAGAAACAAAACCTTGTTAATGATTTTCTTCAACTCCAGTCTCCGCACGCGCCTGAGCACACAAAAGGCTGCCATGAACCTGGGTATGAACACCATGGTATTAGACATCAACCAAGGCGCCTGGAAGTTGGAAACAGAACGAGGGGTGATCATGGATGGGGACAAACCGGAACATTTGCTGGAAGCAATTCCTGTCATGGGTTGTTATTGTGATGTAATCGGGGTTCGTTCTTTCGCTCAATTCGAGAATAAGGAAGAGGATTATACGGAAATGGTCTTGAATCAGTTCATCAAATATTCCGGTCGACCGGTATTCAGCATGGAAGCAGCGACAAGACACCCGTTACAAAGCTTTGCCGATTTAATTACAATAGAAGAATATAAAAAGACGGCTCGTCCAAAGGTAGTCCTCACCTGGGCTCCTCACCCACGGGCATTGCCTCAGGCAGTTCCAAACAGTTTTGCTGAATGGATGAACGAAACGGATTACGACTTTGTGATCACACATCCGCAAGGCTACGAACTGGCTTCTGAGTTTTCCGGAAAAGCGAAAATAGAATACGATCAGGTCAAAGCATTTGAAGGTGCAGACTTTATCTACGCCAAAAACTGGGCAGCCTACGCAGACCCAAACTACGGACAGATACTAAGCAAAGACCGTGCATGGACAGTAGATGAAGCTAAAATGAAGCTGACAAATAATGCTTATTTTATGCACTGCTTGCCCGTACGCCGGAACATGATCGTTACGGACGATGTCATAGAAAGCCCGCAAAGCATTGTCATACAAGAAGCAGCCAATCGTGAGATATCGGCTCAGGTGGTTTTGAAAAGAATCTTAGAAGATTTATAAAACCAGCGGGTTAAGAAAACCAAATAATCACTCAAAAAAAGGATTGTCATGCTCCGGTAGAAACATTACAATCCTTTTTTTAAAAGATCAGGCCTCTCCGGGCTTACCTCCGATAGGGGGTATTACATCTTCAAACCTAATTGTTTTTTCCTGATTGCTCTGGTTTTCAAATTTTTCGATATTGTCCTGCAAAGCAGACAACAAACGCTTCGCATTGTCCGGCGTAAGGATAATCCGGCTCTGCACTTTCGCTTTCGGCGTTCCCGGCATCAAGCGGATAAAATCAATGATAAACTCAGAACTTGAATGTGCGATGATCGCCAGGTTGGAATATACACCCTGTGCTGTTTCATCTGTCAGTTCAACCTGTATCTCGTTTCCTTGTTTTTTATTTTCCATAACATCAGTTATTAAATCATTATTTATTAAACAAAAATAGACGTTCTCCGTCTATTATACAAGCTGAATATAAAAAGGGCTGTCGAAATAATTTTCAACAGCCCTCTTCTATGTTGATATATCTTCCTTTTATCTATCTATTTCCGCATCAACTTCGTTGAAATCAACTACAGTTTTACGGTTTGACATGATACGGTCGAATTCATCTTTTGCGCCTACAACTAATTTATCAAAGTCGCGCTGTCCGGTTCCTGCTGGTATCAAATGACCGCAGATCACATTCTCCTTCAAACCTTCAAGACGGTCTACTTTTCCATTAATCGCAGCTTCGTTCAATACCTTGGTTGTTTCCTGGAAGGAAGCGGCAGACATAAAGCTGGTAGTCTGTAGTGCAGCACGTGTAATACCTTGAAGTATCTGGTTCGCTGTGGCAGGAATCGCATCACGCACTTCCACCAATTTAAGGTCACGGCGTTTCAGCATACTGTTTTCATCTCTCAGTTTACGAGCTGTCACGATCTGTCCGGCCTGTAAAGTCAGAGAATCTCCAGCGTCAAGAACTACTTTCTTACCCCAGATACGGTCGTTTTCTTCCATCACTTCAAGTTTGTCAACCACCTGTTGTTCAAGGAAGCGCGTATCTCCCGGATCCACAACTTCTACCTTACGCATCATCTGACGAACAATTACTTCAAAGTGTTTGTCATTGATCTTCACCCCTTGCAGACGGTATACATCCTGCACTTCGTTCACGATATATTCCTGAACAGCCGTCGGACCTTTAATCGCAAGGATATCGGAAGGTGTGGTTGCTCCGTCAGACAGAGGCATACCGGCACGTATATAGTCGTTTTCCTGAACAAGTAATTGTTTTGACAACGATACCATGTACTTCTTTACTTCACCTAATTTGGAAGTAACAGTTACTTCGCGATTACCACGTTTGATCTTACCAAAACCAACTTCACCGTCAATTTCAGAAACAACGGCAGGATTGGACGGGTTACGTGCTTCGAACAATTCCGTAACACGAGGAAGACCTCCGGTGATGTCACCGGTTTTACCAACTGCACGTGGAATCTTCACCAGTACTTCTCCGGCATTCACACTGTCTCCATTTTCTTTAACAACGTGCGCGCCAAGCGGCAGTGAATAATTCTTCAAGTAACCTCCGGCATCATTAACAATGTGTACTTCAGGAGCTTTCGTCTTATCTTTCGATTCGATGATAATTTTCTCTTTCAGACCTGTTGTTTCATCACTTTCCACCTTGTAAGTCACGTTCTCAATTACATTTTCAAACTCAATCTTACCGGATACTTCCGAAACGATAACAGCATTGAATGGGTCCCATTCAATAATAACATCCCCTTTCTTTACATTATCTCCGTTCTTAAAGTAGAGTTTGGAACCGTAAGGTATATTGTGAGTAAGGAGAACAATCCGTGTGTTAGGATCAATAATCCTCATTTCAGCCAAACGGCTTACGACCACCTGACAAGTTTTTCCTGTAACATCTGCTGATTCAACTGAACGAAGTTCGTCTATTTCAATGATGCCGTCAAACTTGGAAGTAAGATTGTTTTCTGTAGCGATATTAGAAGCAATACCCCCTACGTGGAAAGTTCGAAGTGTCAACTGTGTACCCGGCTCTCCAATGGATTGTGCAGCGATAACACCCACGACCTCACCTCTTTGAACCATACGACCTGTTGCTAAGTTACGTCCGTAGCATTTTGCACATACACCTTTTTTAGACTCACAAGTCAATACCGAACGTATTTCTACGCTTTCAATTGGTGAATCTTGTATTCTCTTTGCAGCGTCTTCTCTGATCTCTTCTCCTGCCTGTACAAGGATTTCTCCCGTCTGAGGATGTTGGATATCATGAACAGACACACGTCCTAAAATACGTTCGTATAGAGAAGCAATAACTTCTTCGTTATTCTTTAATTCAGTACAAATCAAACCGCGCAATGTACCACAGTCTTCTTCATTAATGATCACATCATGTGACACATCAACAAGACGACGAGTAAGATAACCGGCATCAGCTGTTTTCAAAGCCGTATCCGCCAAACCTTTACGGGCACCGTGAGTAGAGATAAAATACTCCAACACAGACAAACCTTCTTTAAAGTTTGAAAGAATCGGGTTTTCAATAATCTGACCACCATCGGAACCACTCTTCTGAGGTTTAGCCATCAAACCACGCATACCTGAAAGCTGACGAATCTGTTCTTTAGATCCACGAGCTCCCGAATCCATCATCATGTAAACGGAGTTAAACCCATCGTTATCTTCAGTAAGCTGTTTCATCAGAATGTTTGACAACTTACTATTCACATGCGTCCAGGTATCGATAATCTGATTATAACGTTCATTGAAGGTGATGAATCCCATACTATAGTTACCCAGGATCTGTTCCACTTCATCGTAACCTTCTTTCACTAACGCTTCTTTTTCTTCAGGAATCAAAACGTCAGCCAGGTTAAATGACAAACCGCCCTTGAAGGCCATCTGATAACCGAGGTTCTTAATATCATCAAGGAATTGAGCTGTACGGGCAACACCACAAGTTTTAATCACTAAACCAATGATATCACGTAGTGACTTCTTTCCTAATATTTCATTTACATATCCGATTTCCTTCGGAACAAACTCGTTCACCATTACACGTCCAACAGAAGTTTCGCGCATAACTCTAACCGGATTTCCGTTTTCGTCTATGTCATCAACATACACTTTTATCGGAGCATGAATAGCTACTTTCTTTTCGTTATAAGCGATAATCGCTTCTTCCTCTCCGTAAAAAACAAGACCTTCGCCTAATGTTTTAGGACGTAGTTTAGTGATATAGTACAAACCTAACACCATGTCTTGAGAAGGAACGGTAATAGGCGCACCATTCGCCGGATTCAAGATATTATGAGACGCCAACATCAACATTTGAGCTTCCAGAATAGCTTCATTTCCTAAAGGAAGGTGTACTGCCATTTGGTCACCGTCAAAGTCAGCATTAAAAGCCGTACAAGCAAGCGGGTGCAACTGAATAGCTTTGCCTTCAATCAACTTAGGTTGGAAAGCCTGAATACCTAAACGGTGCAACGTTGGAGCACGGTTCAGCAACACAGGGTGTCCTTTCATTACGTATTCAAGGATATCCCAAACAACCGGTTCTTTCCGGTCAACGATCTTCTTCGCGGATTTAACTGTTTTCACAATTCCACGTTCGATCAGTTTACGGATAACGAATGGTTTATATAATTCAGCCGCCATATTCTTTGGCAACCCACATTCATGCATCTTCAGCTCAGGACCTACAACAATTACCGAACGGGCAGAGTAATCCACACGTTTACCGAGTAAGTTCTGACGAAAACGACCTTGTTTACCCTTCAAACTGTCTGAAAGAGACTTTAACGGACGGTTCGCATCTGTTTTAACAGCACTTGATTTACGAGAGTTATCAAACAGAGAATCTACCGCTTCCTGAAGCATACGTTTTTCATTACGCAGGATAACTTCCGGAGCTTTAATATCAATCAATCGCTTCAAACGGTTATTACGGATAATAACACGACGATACAGGTCATTCAAGTCAGAAGTGGCAAATCGTCCACCATCCAATGGAACCAAAGGACGTAATTCGGGAGGAATAACCGGAACGACTTTAACAATCATCCATTCAGGTCTGTTCCGTCCTTTCGAAGCACGGAAAGACTCAACCACCTGAAGACGCTTTAAAGCTTCATTTTTACGTTGTTGAGAAGTATCTGTACTTGCCCGGTGACGTAAATCATAAGATAAGGCATCAAGGTCCAAACGAGCCAAAAGATCATAAACCGCTTCAGCTCCGATCTTCGCGATAAACTTATTCGGATCAGTATCTTCAAGTAATTGATTTTCTTTTGGCAGAGAATCCAACACTTGCAGATATTCTTCTTCGGATAATAAGTCTAACTGCTCTACGGTATCAACACATCCCTTTTGAATGACAACATAACGTTCATAGTAAATAATCGAGTCAAGTTTCTTCGTAGGGACTCCCAGTAAATAACCTATTTTATTCGGGAGAGAACGGAAATACCAGATATGTGCTACAGGAACAACCAAATGGATATGCCCCATACGTTCGCGACGCACCTTTTTTTCCGTAACTTCTACCCCACAACGATCACAAACTATCCCTTTATAACGTATGCGTTTATACTTTCCGCAATGGCATTCATAATCCTTGATCGGACCGAATATCCGTTCACAAAACAGACCATCACGTTCAGGTTTATACGTACGGTAGTTAATCGTTTCAGGCTTCAAAACTTCACCACTCGAATTTTCCAGAATCTCTTCAGGAGAAGCCAGTCCGATAGTGATTTTTGAAAAGCTACTCTTTATCTTATTTTCTTTTCTAAAAGCCATATGTATTATTTATATAAAGAGTTATCGTTTGAAATTGCAGACATCATGTCTATTATAATATAGAATTAATCCAAAGTAAAGCTTAAGCCAAGTCCTCTTAATTCATGTAGCAATACATTTAAAGACTCAGGGATACCCGCCTGTGGCATAGGCTCTCCTTTTACAATTGCTTCGTAAGCTTTAGAACGTCCTATCACATCATCAGACTTGATAGTAAGAATTTCTTGCAGGATATGAGCAGCACCAAATGCCTCCAATGCCCAAACCTCCATTTCTCCGAAACGCTGACCACCAAACTGAGCCTTACCACCTAATGGTTGTTGTGTAATCAAAGAGTACGGACCAATAGAACGGGCGTGCATCTTGTCGTCAACCATGTGTCCTAATTTTAGGAAGTAGGTAACACCTACTGTTGCCGGTTGGTCAAAACGTTCGCCAGTTCCACCATCATATAGATAAGTTTTACCATAACGAGGCACTCCCGCTTTGTCTGTCCATTCATTCAGGTCGTCCAATGAAGCGCCGTCAAAAATCGGAGTCGCAAACTTAACATCCAATTCTTTTCCTGCCCATCCAAGAACAGCCTCAAAAATCTGCCCCAAGTTCATACGAGAAGGTACCCCAAGCGGATTCAAACAAATATCAACCGGAGTTCCGTCTTCAAGGAAAGGCATATCCTCCTGGCGTACAATCTTAGAAACAATACCTTTATTTCCATGACGTCCTGCCATCTTATCACCTACCTGAATCTTACGTTTCTTGGCAATATAAACTTTAGCCATCTGAACAATACCTGTTGGCAACTCATCACCAATAGTCAGGTCAAACTTCTTACGTCTGAGTTCAGCATCCAATTCTTTATTTTTCTTCAAATAATTCAGAATTATCAACTTGATCAGTTCATTTTTATTTGAATCTGAAGTCCAATTGCTAACTTGAACAGCATTATAATCTAATTCCTCCAATGACTTGCGAGAGAACTTAGCACCTTTTGCTATAATGTCTGTATTCAAATAATCCTTAACCCCCAAAGATGTCTTTCCATTTGTAAGAAGAAGAAGTTTTTCAACTAATTGCCCTTTCAATTCTGCCATTTTTACATCAAATTCTTCATCCAATTTAGGCAGAATCGCTTTGTCGGTCAATCTTGATTTGCGTTTCTTAACTGCTTTTGAAAATAAACTTGTTTCAATAACAACACCTCGCAAAGAAGGGGTTGCTTTTAATGAAGCATCTTTTACATCTCCGGCTTTATCACCAAAGATAGCACGAAGTAGTTTCTCTTCCGGGGAAGGATCAGACTCACCTTTCGGTGTAATCTTACCGATAAGGATATCACCCGGTTCAATACGAGCACCAACTCTTACGATACCACGTTCATCCAAATCTTTTGTAGCTTCTTCGCTAACGTTAGGAATATCAGAAGTCAACTCCTCCATTCCACGTTTTGTTTCACGCACTTCCAAGATGTATTCATCCACATGAACAGAAGTAAAGAAGTCTTCCCTCACCATACGTTCATTCAACACAATAGCATCTTCATAGTTATACCCTTTCCAAGGCATGTAAGCAACCTTCACATTACGTCCAAGAGCCAGTTCACCCTTTTCCGTAGAATAGCCTTCGGTCAAAATCTGTCCCGGAACAACACGCTGTCCTGTAGTACAAATAGGACGTAAATCCACCGTTGTACTTTGGTTGGTTTTGCGCCATTTCGGGATATTATATGTACTAACCGCATCTTCAAAGCTAACGAATTCTTCATCTTCGGTACGGTCATATTTAATCTTAATACATGTAGCATCAACAAAAACCACTTCCCCATGCTGCTCTGCGACAATCTGAGTACGAGAGTCTTTAGCAACCTGGCCTTCAATACCAGTTCCCACGATAGGAGAATCTGTATGAATTAGCGGTACTGCCTGACGCATCATGTTAGAACCCATCAATGCACGGTTCGCATCATCATGTTCCAGGAATGGAATAAGAGATGCAGCAATAGACGCGATCTGAGTTGGAGAAACGTCCATCATATCAACTTCAGAAGGAGAAACCACCGGGAAGTCCGCTTCAAAACGAGATTTGATACGATCACGAACAAAACGTCCGTTATCATCCAGTAAAGCATTTCCTTGCGCAATGGTTAATTCTTCTTCCTCTTCTGCTGTCATATATTGCAAACCCTCTGCAGAGAAGTCAACACGACCGTCTGCTACGCGGCGATATGGCGTTGAGATAAACCCAAGATCATTAATTTTTGCATATACACAAAGAGAAGAAATCAATCCAATGTTTGGTCCTTCAGGAGTTTCGATCGGACATAAACGCCCATAGTGCGTATAGTGAACGTCACGCACCTCAAATCCGGCACGCTCTCTGGACAAACCACCCGGTCCTAACGCAGACAAACGCCGTTTATGCGTAATTTCGGCAAGAGGATTGGTCTGATCCATAAATTGAGACAAAGCATTCGTTCCGAAGAAAGAATTAACAACAGAAGAAATAGTCTTCGCGTTAATCAAATCGATCGGAGTGAACACCTCATTATCACGAACATTCATACGTTCTCTTACCGTACGGGACATACGAGCCAAACCAATACCAAATTGATTGTATAGCTGTTCCCCTACAGTACGAACACGACGGTTGCTCAAGTGATCAATATCATCAACATTCGCTTTTGAATTAATCAATTCAATCAAATACTTGATGATTTCAATAATATCTTCTTTTGTTAAAACCTTAATATCATCGCTTGTAGTCAGACCCAATTTCTTATTAATTCGATAGCGACCTACTTCTCCAAGATCATAACGTTTCTCAGAGAAGAACAGATTTGTGATTACTTCACGAGCACTTGCCTCATCGGCAGGTTCTGCGTTTCTCAACTGTCTGTAGATATACAAAACAGCCTCTTTCTCCGAGTTACTCGGATCTTTTTGTAATGTATTATATATAATCGCAAAGTCAGACAGATTCTGATCCTCTCTATGCAACAAAACATTTTGAGTTCCGGATTCGATAATAGCTTCAATATTATCATTATCTAATACGGATTCACGGTCAATAATTACATCATTACGTTCAATTGAAACAACTTCGCCGGTATCTTCATCAACAAAATCCTCAACCCATGTTTTCAAAACACGCGCCGCCAACTTGCGACCTATAAGTTTTTTCAGGTTAGTTTTCGTAACCTTAACCTCTTCCGCCAGATTAAATATTTCGAGAATGTCTTTATCACTCTCAAAGCCGATTGCTCTCAGAAGAGTCGTTACCGGCAATTTCTTTTTACGGTCGATATAAGCATACATGACATTATTAATGTCTGTTGCAAACTCGATCCATGATCCTTTAAACGGAATAATACGTGCTGAATATAGTTTTGTACCGTTAGCATGAATGCTTTGTCCGAAAAACACGCCCGGAGAACGGTGTAATTGAGACACGACAACACGTTCGGCACCATTAATCACAAAAGTACCTCTGGAGGTCATATAAGGAATTGGTCCGAGATATACGTCTTGTATTACGGTATCAAAGTCTTCGTGATCGGGATCAGTACAATACAGTTTTAATTTAGCTTTTAACGGAACACTATAAGTAAGCCCGCGAGCTATACACTCGTCAATTGAATAACGGGGCGGATCAATATAATAATCCAGGAATTCCAGCACAAAATTATTTCTCGTATCTGCTATAGGGAAATTCTCAGCAAATACCTTATACAATCCCTCCTTTTTTCTTTTTTCCGGGGGAGTGTCAAGTTGAAGAAAGTCTTGGAATGACTTCAATTGTACTTCGAGGAAGTCTGGATAAGGAAGGGAGTTCTTTATCGAAGCAAAATTAACTCTTTGGTTTTCAGCTGTTGAAGACATCTATTAAGGAATTTATTGAACTTAATGAAATTATAGACACAAAAAGGTTAAGAATCCCCTTTTAAGAAGATTCTTAACCAAATCACCTGGCAACCAGGCTATAAGACTTATTTAAGCTCAACTTCGGCGCCAGCTTCTTCTAAGCTCTTCTTCAATCCTTCTGCATCTGCTTTAGCAACACCTTCTTTAATATTGCTTGGAGCACCATCAACTAAGTCTTTAGCTTCTTTCAAAC
>DAIPZX010000020.1:0-13203 GCA_036781995.1 Massilibacteroides sp.
TTGCGAGCGCAGCGAAGCAATCCAGTTTACGCCCCTCTGGATTGCTTCGCTCTTCGTAAATGACGAAGCTATTTTTGATACTTTTGATGCGGGAGATTCTCTTTATTGATTATAGCAGGGTTATCACCTTATTTTTTCGTATTTTTGTTACGAAATAAAATGGATCTATATGATTATGAAGCAAACGGGGTTGAGTGTCCTATTGTTTATAGGGATAACAGGAAGTCTTTTCGCGCAAAATGGAAGCCGGCGCGTGAATCTGAAAGATATAACCGATGGGAAATACCGTCAGGTAACAAGTGTGGGTGAAATGCGCTCATTGCCGGATGGAGAACATTATACGGCCATGAACAGAGAGCGTACGATGGTGGTTAAATATGCTTACAAAACAGGCAATCCGGTGGATACCTTGTTTGATGTGGCTAAAGCGCGGGAGTGTACGTTTGATAAATTTGATAATTACCTGATCAGTTCTACCGGACATCGAATACTGCTTCTGAGAGATACCGAACCGATTTATCGCCGGTCATCCAAGTCGGTGATTTATGATTATGATGTGCGTCGTAATATGGTGAAGCCTTTGAGTGAGGCTGCCGAAAAGCAAATGATCCCGACTTTTTCTCCTGACGGACGCATGTGTGCTTATGTGCGTGGTAATAATATCTGGGTGAAAAAATTTGACTATGATACGGAGGTACAGGTTACGAAAGATGGCGAGGTCAATAAAATATTGAACGGAATCACCGATTGGGTGTATGAAGAAGAATTTTCGGTAACCAATCTGATGGCCTGGTCTCCCGATAGCGAGTATCTCACCTATGTTCGTTTTGATGAAACGGAAGTGCCCGAATTTTCCATGCAACTATATGGCGACGGCGCCTACCCGGGGTATTATAACTTTAAATATCCGAAAGCAGGAGAAAAGAACTCTCGCGTCAGTGTCCATTCGTATAGCGTGGAAACAAAAGATATAAAGGAACTGAAAGTGCCGATGGATGCGGATGGTTACATTCCGCGCATAACGTTTACCAAAAATTCGGATCAATTGGCCGTAATGACGCTGAACCGTTATCAGAATGTGTTCAGCATGTATTACGCAAATCCGAAAAGTGGTGTGTTCCGCTTGGTGCTGCGTGAAGAGAATAAGGCATATATTGATTCCGAATGGCTGTCGTCTATTTGTTTTATACAGGACGGATTTACGTATGTGAGTGAGCAAGACGGCTATGCGCATATCTATCTTTACTCTCCAACAGGCGTTATACAACGCCAGATAACCCAGGGGAACTGGGATGTGACCGACTTTTTGGGAATTGACGAAACAACAAAGGCTGTTTATTATCAATCGGCAGAAGAAAGCCCCTTGCGTCGCTCTGTTTACCGGATTGATGCTAAGGGAAATAAAACGAAATTGTCTGCTATTGAAGGGACCAACAGAGCTGTTTTTAATTCCAATTTTGCCTATTATGTGAATTATTATTCGGATGCAAACTCGCCATCACGTATCACCGTGAACGAAACGAAATCGCAAAAAGAATTACGGGTGCTGCAGGATAATGCTGCCCTGAAGTCTGCGCTGGCTGAACTTGCTTATAGCCCGAAAGAATTTATGACGGTACAAACCGTTTCCGGTTACGATCTGAACGCGTGGATTGTAAAACCTGCCAACTTTGATGCTTCTCGTAAATATCCCGTGTTGATGATGCAATATAGCGGTCCTAACTCACAAGAAGTCCTGGATTCATATGATTTCGGTTGGGAACAATATTTAGCTTCGGCAGGATTTATTGTAGTTAGCGTGGACGGACGTGGTACAGGTGCGCGCGGAGAGGCTTTTCGTAAATGTACTTATCTGAGATTAGGAGAGTTGGAAGCACAGGATCAGGTGGAAGCCGCACGCGCTTTGGGTGCCTTGCCTTTTGTGGACAGCAAGCGGATCGCGATCTGGGGATGGAGTTTCGGAGGCTATACAACGCTGATGTCTATGAGTGTGGGCGATGGTGTGTTTAAAGCCGGAATTGCCGTTGCTCCTCCTACGGATTGGAAATATTACGATACGGTTTATACAGAACGTTTTATGCGTACACCTAAAGAAAACTTTGAGGGATATGCAGCTACATCTCCAATAAAACTGGCAACCAAACTGCAAGGGAAATTGTTGCTTATACATGGTACGGCGGATGATAATGTGCATTTCCATCAAACCATGGATTACGCGGAAGCTTTGGTGCAGGCAGGTAAGCAATTTGATATGCAGATTTACAAAGACCGGAATCATAGTATCTACGGTGGAAATACCCGTTATCATCTTTATACCAAGATGTCGAATTTCCTGTTAGATAATTTATAGAATGGCAGCACATGTGAGAAAGCCGGATTGGCTGAAAATCCGGCTTGGAGGGAACGATAAATTTACACAAACAAAAGAGATTGTAGAGTCTCATTCATTGCATACCATTTGCACGAGTGGAAAATGTCCGAACATGGGCGAGTGCTGGGAGCGGGGAACAGCTACGTTTATGATTGGCGGAGAAATCTGCACCCGTTCTTGTAAGTTTTGTAATACCTTGACCGGCAAACCTCTTCCGCTAAATCCGAAGGAACCGGAAAGTGTAGCACTCAGCATACGTTTGATGAATCTGAAGCATGCCGTAATCACTTCTGTGGATCGTGATGACCTGCCGGATCTGGGCGCGGCGCATTGGGTGGAGACAATCAAAACGGTGAAAAAACGAAATCCCGGACTTACCGTAGAAGTGCTGATTCCGGATTTTAAGGGACGGAAAGAACTGATTGATCTGGTAATAGAGGCTGAACCGGACATTATCTCGCATAATATGGAAACGGTTCGCCGTCTTACTCCCAAAATACGGAGTGCTGCGAAATATGAGGTCAGTCTTGCCGTATTAAACCGTATCGCAACGCGTGGCGTGGTAGCTAAAACCGGAATAATGGTAGGTCTTGGGGAGCAAGCAGAAGAAATATATCAATTGATGGATGATGTGTTGACCGCGGGGGGATCGGTGCTGACTATCGGACAATACCTTCAACCTTCACGAAAACATATTCCTGTTTCGGAATATATTCATCCGGACCAGTTTAAAACGTATAAAGAAATTGCATTACAAAAAGGTTTTGCCAAAGTGGAGAGCGCTCCGTTAGTTCGCTCTTCCTATCATGCCGAGAAGCATGTTTAATTTCTAACAATTTGTGATTATTAGTTGTTATTTGTAAAAGGCTAATTGATTAAGCGTGAATAGTGATGAAAAGGCTGAGACGAGGAATTGGTAATCAAACAATAGGCTTATTGCCTTTATTGTTGTTTTTCGGAATGAATATATTCTTTCCGTATTTGCTTTCTTTTGTGTTTTCTGTGATTTTTTCTGCGCTTTGTTATGTTCTGTATAAATGGTTACGCGGATCTGAAGAATATCAGTTTGTTCTTTTTCCGGTAGCGGTAACCCAGATGCTCTACTCTGTTGGTTTGTTGTTTGTTAGTCCGGCTTTTTTAGGAATGCATTCTTCCTTGTTTGTTGAAATGCTATTTGTGATTGTTTTGGCTTTTACTTATTTGCAAAAACAAAAGGCGAAACGAAAAATCAGAAATGTTGAAATGAGTTCCGATAAACAGAGTTATCTGAATGCTTCGTTGAATGAATTCTTTTTTACGATTCAGATTATGCAGGGTACGTTTACGTTGCATCTTTTTGTTGTTTTGTTTTATTTGCTGCTTCCGGAGGCAGACAGGAATGTGGCGTATGAACGGCTTCTCTTTAATTATATGCCCCTGATTGCCGGATTGGGTATTATGTTTTATGAACAAGTGCGTTTGTTTATGTTGAGAGGGTATTTGAAGAACGAGGTATGGCTGCCTGTCTTGAATGAAAATGGTTCGGTAATCGGGCGTATAGCTCACTCCGTCAGCCTGGCTGCCACACGGAAATTTTACCACCCTGTAGTTCGGGTTGCTGTGGTGCATAAGGGAATGTTGTATCTTACGAAACGGGACCCGGGTTCTCTTATTTCTCCGAACGCGTTAGACTATCCGTTTAAATATTATGTGCGTTATAAACAAAAGATAGAAGATGCGGCTTATGAGGCTTTGTCTTGCTGTTATCCTCGCGAGGCTGTTTCTCCCCGTTTCCTGATTCGATATAAGTTTGAGAATGAATTAGTAAAACATCAGGTGTCTGTCTATGTTGTTTATCTGAATTCTGAAGAACAGTTTGCACGGTGCAAAGACGCATCCGGTAAATTATGGACTTCCAAACAGATTGAAGAAAATATGGGTACGGGATTGTTCAGTGAATATTTCGAAAAGGAATTTGCTTATTTGCAGAACACGGTTCTGATGGTAGAGAATTATAGTTGGAGGCAGAATGGTTTTGAGGGAATCGAAGCTTAACCTATCTGTTTCCCAATTCGATTACTTCCAGATCCCGGATGTTTTTTCCTTCAATAGAAAAGCGCACCAGTGTCCGCACCTGATGAAAGCCGCTTATGCCGGCGGCTCCCGGATTGATATACAAGCATTTTAATGTATCGTCAAACATGACTTTCAGGATATGTGAATGTCCGGCGATAAACAGGTTGGGTCGTTCTGTATAGAGTTCTTTTCTTATTTCCGGAGCGTACCTTCCGGGATAGCCTCCGATATGTGTGAGCAATACTTTGACTTCTTCAGCCATAAATATGGCCGTGCGCGGATATTGAATCCGGATGTTCTGTCCGTCTATATTTCCGAAAACCGCCCGCACGGGTTTTAGGTTTGCCAGTTGATTGATTACCTCTTCCGAACCGATGTCGCCGGCATGCCATATCTCATCACAATCTTTGAAGTGTTCGGCGTAGCGTTTATCCCAGTAGCCATGTGTATCGGAAAGAAGTCCAACTTTCATCATTTCTGTTTTTTTATACTGCAAAAGTATCTATATTTACGAACAATGCGAAAAACCATGGAACAATCATACAAATTCTTTAAGCGCGATATAAGTTGGCTGTCTTTCAACTTTCGGGTTTTGCTCGAAGCAGAAGACCAGACATTGCCTGTATATGAACGGATCAAATTCCTTTCTATCTATTCTTCCAACCTGGAAGAATTCTATGAAATTCGGGTAGCGGAACACAGGGGAGTCATTATGAAGCGTAATTTTGTAGAGGAAGATTCGCGAGAGGCGGAACAGATTCTTGCGGCTATAACAAATGAAGTAAACAGACAGCAAAAAGTATATTACCGGATTTTTCAGGAGCAGGTACTTCCGGAACTGAACCGAAACGGGGTTTTTTTATATCAGAACCATATGCCGGAGCCTTTCCATAAGGATATTGTGAAGCATTATTTTGATGAAGAAATTTTTCCATTTCTCGCGCCTGTGATGCTCGAACCTGATGCTGTTCGTATATTCCTTCGCGACCGCCGCCTTTATCTGATTGTCCGGCTGACAAAAAAAGGAGATGCTTCGGGTAAATATTATTATGCGCTGATTAAAATCCCCTTTGCTAAAGTGCCCCGCTTTATAGAACTGCCCGAACAAGAAGGAAGGCATTATATTATGTTTATAGATGATGTGATACGGGCAAATCTTTCTGCTGTATTTCCCGGTTACGAAATAGAGAGTTGTTATAGCATTAAGATTTCAAGAGACGCTGATATCTATCTTGAAGATGAGAAAGGTAATCTGGTGGAAAAGTTAAAGAAGAAGGTTAAGAAACGCAAGATCGGAGCTCTCAGCCGATTTATGTATGATATGGAAATGCCGGAAGACTTCTTAGCCTTCGTATGTCATACTTTTGAAATTGATAAAGATAGTTTGGTGCGCGGAGGTCGTTATCTGAACCTGCAAGACTTGATTAAATTGCCCAATCCGTTAGGCGAAGTGTTTGAACGGCATTGTCCGGAAGCGATACGATTACCACTTTTGGAAGAGGCAAACACTGTTTTTGAGATAATTCGCAAACAGGATATTTTACTGCATTTCCCGTATTATTCATTTGATTATATGCTTCGTTTTCTTACGGAAGCAGCGACAGATCCGCAGGTAGCTGAGATTAAGGTTACGCAATATCGTGTGGCTGAAGATTCGGCCGTGATTAATACGCTTATTCGTGCTGCCAATAATGGCAAAAAGGTAACAGTCTTTGTAGAACTTAAAGCTCGTTTTGACGAAGAAAATAATATGTACACTGCCGAACGGATGAAGGAAGCCGGCATACGTATTATATTCAGCCTGCCCGGATTGAAAGTGCATGCTAAAGTAGCGGTGGTATTACTCAATGAATCGGCAGATGGTTCTGTTCCCATTGGGTATGCTTATTTGAGCACGGGTAATTTTAATGAAAAAACAGCTTCGGTCTATTCTGATATGGCGCTTTTGACCGCTAATCGGGAGATTATCCACGATGTGAAGCATGTTTTTGCCGTACTGGAAGGCCGGTTGATAAATCCCGAGTTTAATACCCTTTTGGTTGCCCGTTTCAATATGGTAGATGAGCTGACCCGTATGATTCGGCGGGAGAGCGAACATGTTCGGCAAGGTAAAAAAGGACGGATTATCCTTAAAATGAATGGTCTGCATGATCAAAATATGATCACCGAATTGTATATGGCCAGCGAAGCAGGAGTGGAGATTGATCTGATCGTGCGCGGTATCTGTTGCCTTGTACCCAACCAGCCTTATAGCCGGAATATTCGGATCACCCGTATTGTAGATATGTATCTTGAACATTCGCGTGTATGGTATTTCTATAATAACGGTAAAGAAGATCTTTTCATGACCTCGGCAGACTGGATGCGGCGCAATCTGAGCCGGCGTATTGAAACTGCTTTTCCTATCCTCAGCCCGGCAATTAAACGGGAGATTATTGATATTTTGAATATTCAATTGCAAGATAATGTTAAGGCTTGCTTTATTGACGAAAATTTAGCCAACAACTTTAAGCATGATGATAACCCGCAAAAGATCCGTGCGCAGGAAGCTATTTATAATTACTTGAAGAATCGTTGATGTTATAATAAAAAAAACCGTGAAGTATATCTCCACGGTTTTTTTTCTATTTGATTAATTATTTTCCGGACGAAGTTTACGTACAACAGCTCCGGTACGCCACATTTCGCTTTCACGAAGCGCTTTCAGTTCTTCTTCCAGTTTCTCGCGGTAGTCGGGCTTGCTGTTCGTGTCGATTGAGCGTTGTGCTTCGTTTCCGCAGGCTACTTCGCTGTATAGTTTTGCGAATACAGGTTTAGTTGCATCGTGGAAAGGAGTCATCCAGTCCAACGCACCGCGTTGAGCCGTTGTAGAACAGTTGGCATACATCCAGTCCATCCCGTTTTCCGCGAATAAAGGCATTAACGACTGAGTCAGTTCTTCTACTGTTTCGTTGAATGCTTCTGAAGGAGTATGACCATTTTCACGCAATACTTCGAACTGAGCCAAAAGTAGTCCCTGGATGGCACCCATCAGCGTACCGCGTTCTCCGGTAAGGTCTGAATAAACTTCTTTTTTAAATGTTGTTTCGAACAAATAGCCTGATCCTACGCCTATACCTAATGCTATAACACGTTCTTTTGCACGTCCGGTTGCATCCTGGAAGATAGCGTAGCTTGAATTCAAACCACGTCCCTGAAGAAACATACGGCGAAGGCTTGTTCCGGATCCTTTAGGCGCTACAAGGATAACGTCAACATCCGCAGGAGGAACAATATGAGTACGTTCTTTATAGGTGATTCCGAATCCGTGGGAGAAATACAACGCTTTTCCCGGAGTCAGATAGGGCTTAATGCGTGGCCAAACTTCGATTTGGGCAGCGTCTGAAAGCAGGTATTGAATGATCGTTGCTTTTTCGCAAGCTTCCTCGATTTCGAAAAGAGTTTCTCCCGGCACCCAACCGTCTGCTACAGCCTTATCCCATGTTTTTCCGCCTTTGCGTTGTCCTACGATTACATTAAAACCGTTATCGCGGAGGTTAAGACTTTGTCCGGGTCCTTGTACGCCATATCCGATGATTGCAATGGTTTCGTTTTTCAATACTTCTCTTGCTTTTTCCAAAGGAAATTCTTCACGGGTAACTACGTTTTCTTCTACACCGCCAAAATTCATTATTGCCATTTTCTTTATTCTTTTATATAATGAGTTAATAAAATGATGTGTTCTCTTGTTTCCAGGTAACGGTTGCCAGACAGATTGCTTTTCCTTCGTGCGTGATCGCCATTTGGTAGTGCTCTGCCGCTGTCTGTTCTGAATGGATGCTTAGTTTCATTCCGTAATGTCCCTCTGCCTGGTATGCTATTTCGAACCGGCTGATTTCTTTTTCTTCAAACATTTTGATGTCGAAGTTGTCTAACAGATGTTCGATATATTTAATACTGTTCAAGTGTCCGTTTATGTCGAGATCGCTATATTTTACAGTAAATGAAGTAACGTTTGTATCATTTTCTACCGTATGTATCTTGCCGGGCTTTTCAATCGGACAGGGGCGTTCGCTGATATATGAGCTTAATCCTTCCACATCAAGCAGCGTTGGTCTGCGTGTTTCCAGATCAATCGCAGCCCAGATAGAACGGGCGAACCCGAATGGTTTGCCGTCTTTGTCCTGAAGCTCAAAACAACGTTCGGTAAACAACCGCCCTACGTTTCCTACCCAGGTAAGCAGGGTTATTGTTTCTGACATTTGCGGATAAGTATACATTTCGATTGCCATGCGGGATAATACCCAGGCGGTATGTTTCTCCGTCATGTCGGAATAACCGAAGCCCCGTTCGCCGGCATGTGAAGATGCAGCGTGCAGTAAATAGTTGCCGATCATCGGAAGAGGAACCCTCCCTTTGAAATCTAACAGATACGATTCTGTATTAAAATGAAATACGCCTTCTTTTACCATGATTCAGTTGATTCGAATGATTTAGAGCTATTTTTGTTCCAGTTTTCTTTCTATTTGAGCGAGCATATCGCTCAAGCGTTCTACTTTACTCTTTGTAATAGCTACTCGCCCTGAGCGGATAAATTGTAATACGCCTATTGTGTTGCTTAATTCTTTGAAGAGTCCTTGTGTTTCTTCGTAATGACCACTCTTTTCGAGCACTACACAGGTCTCGTTCATTTCCAGAATACGCACATTATACTTCCGGATCAGTTCTTCAACAGTTCCTATTTTAAGGAACGACTCCGTGCTTAGCTTATACAAGGCGATTTCCTGAAACACGAGGTCTTCATCTGTGTTGTAATAGGCCTTCAGGATATCTACTCGCTTATCGATCTGCTTCACTACTTTGTCCATGATGTCTTCCGTAGAAAAAGTGGTAATCGTAAATTTATGAATCCCCTTTATTGCGGAAGGTGAAACCGATAACGTTTCAATGTTCAGCTGGCGACGTGTAAAGATAATCGCTATCTGGTTTAATAACCCTACCGTATTCTCGGAAAAAATGATAACTGTATATAATTTTTTTGTTGACATAATATGTTTTCCTCCTTACTTATCGCCCATCATTATATTCGTAACAGTTGTGCCGGCGGGTATCATCGGATACACCATGCCGCATTTTTCAATAGTTGTTACTAACAAATAGGCACCGTTATGATTCAACATTTCCTGAATAGCGCCATCCAACTCTGCCCGTTCTTCTACTAAGCGTCCCTTGATATTGTATGCTTTGGCAATCGCTACGAAATCCGGGTTTTGCATTGTTGTTTCGGAGTAGCGTTCGTCAAAAAATAACTCTTGCCATTGGCGCACCATACCGAGGAAGTTATTATTCAGCACGATGATTTTTACGTTTGTGTTCTCTTGCATGATGGTTCCCAGTTCTTGAATAGTCATTTGGAATCCCCCATCTCCGACAAAGCAGCAAACCGTGCGGTCGGGTGCGCCTATCTTAGCTCCGATAGCGGCAGGAAGTCCGAAACCCATGGTGCCCAAACCACCGGAAGTAACCACGCTACGTGTATGTTTGTATTTAAAGTAGCGAACGCCCATCATCTGGTTCTGACCTACATCGGTCACTAAAATCCCATCGTGTCCGGTTGCTTCGGATACTTTATTGATCACTTCTCCCATCTTTAGCGGACCGCTTGCGGGATAGAGTTCTTTTTGAATTACTTTCTTGTTTTCTTCCTCTTCATCTGTCCGGAAGGTGGCGATCCAGTCCGCATGCTTAGCCGGCTTAAGTAGTTTTGTTACTGCGGCTAAGGTTTCTTTGGCATCTCCCAATACCGGAACAGTCGGTGATACGTTCTTTCCGATCTCAGCCTGGTCAATGTCGAAATGAATAACCTTGGCTTGCTTGGCGTATGTGTTCAGGTCTCCGGTAACCCGGTCGTCAAAGCGCATACCGATACCGATCAATAAGTCACATTCGTTGGTTTTGCGATTAGGACCCACATTGCCGTGCATGCCCAGCATACCTTTATTTAACGGATGTTCTGTCGGAACAGCAGACAACCCAAGTATGGTTGAACCAAAAGGAATATCCGCTTTTTCCAGAAACGTGATCAGTTCTTTTTCGGCATTTCCCAGAATCACACCCTGTCCAACCAACGCCAAAGGTTTCTTTGCCTGATTAATCAGTTCAGCCGCCGCGGCGATATAGTCCGGATTAACATCCGGCGTTGGTTGATAGCTACGTATAAAATCAATTTTCTTGTAGTCGTATTCCACCCTATTGATCTGAGCGTCTTTGGCAATATCTATCACCACAGGACCCGGACGACCGGACGACGCAATATAAAATGCGCGTGAAATAGCCCAGGCAACATCTTCGGCACGGCGCACCTGATAGGCCCATTTGGTAATCGGCAGTGTAATACCAATCACGTCTATCTCCTGAAAGGCATCGGAGCCTAACAGCGGAGAAGCTACCTGACCGGAGATCACAACCAACGGTGTGCTGTCCATTAACGCGTCTGCAATACCGGTAATGGCGTTGGTCGCGGCAGGGCCTGAAGTAACCATAGCCACACCTGTTTTTCCGGATACGCGCGCATAACCCTGAGCAGCGTGCGTAGCGCCTTGTTCATGCCTTGTAAGCACGTGACGGATCTTGTCTCTATAGCTGTACAAACAATCGTAAACGGGCATAATCGCCCCGCCGGGGTAACCGAATATAGTATCTACACCTTCAGCGATCAAAGTCTTCAGTAAAGCCTCCGAACCGCTTATTTTCTGTTTCTCCATATTACAAAACTTTTATTTTAATCAATAATACGTACCGCTCCTTGATCAGCGGATGATACCATTTTCGCATATGCCTGTAAGGCTTTGGATACTTTCCGCTCGCGCACCGGAGGCGTAAATGCTTTATTGCCTTTTGTTTCCTCTTCGGCACGGCGCGCAGCCAGTTCGGCATCGCTTAGTTTGACTTGAATACTGCGTTCAGGAATATTAATCTCAATCATATCTCCTGTTTTGACCAGCCCTATAGCTCCTCCCGCGGCTGCTTCAGGCGAAATATGCCCGATGGAAAGACCGGATGTTCCTCCGGAGAAACGTCCGTCTGTTATTAACGCGCATTCTTTACCCAAATGGCGGGATTTGATATAAGATGTGGGATAAAGCATTTCCTGCATACCGGGTCCGCCTTTCGGACCTTCATAAGTAATGACTACCACATCACCGGCTTTGACGTCACCACGTAATATACCGTAGCAAGCTGCGTCTTGTGAATCGAATACCACGGCGCGACCCGTAAACTTCAATATCTTCTCATCTACACCGGCGGTTTTAACCACACAACCATTCGCCGCGATGTTTCCTTTTAAAATAGCTAATCCGCCGTCTTTGGTATAGGCATGCTCTACACTGCGGATACAACCGTTTGCACGATCTTTGTCCAACGTGTCGAAATAAGCATTCTGAGAACCCATTACGATATTGAATTTATTGCCGGGTGCGGATTTATATAGGTTCAAAGCCTCTTCGCATACTCCTTCGCTGGTGATACCGTATCGGGCAATTACCTCGGCGAGTGTATATCCGTCGGCTCTTTTTACGGAGGTGTCGACTAAACCGCCTTGGGCTAATTCTCCCATAATAGAGATAATGCCTCCGGCGCGGTTCACATCTTGTATATAATATTTATCTGTATTCGGAGCCACTTTACATAAACAAGGCGTTTTGCGTGAAAGTTTATCCATATCGTCCATTGTAAAGTCCACTTCGGCTTCGTGCGCAATGGCTAAAAGATGAAGAACCGTATTGGTAGAACCACCCATCGCGATATCTAATGCCATCGCATTGGTAAAAGCAGCCTTTGTGGCAATAGAACGGGGCAATACGCTGTCGTCTCCTTCCTGATAATACCGGTAGGCATTCTTAACGATCAAGACCGCGGCCTCTTTAAACAAGCGAAAACGATTTTCGTGCGTGGCAAGTACTGTTCCGTTGCCCGGAAGAGCAAGACCGATCGCTTCATTCAGACAGTTCATAGAGTTGGCGGTAAACATACCCGAGCAAGAACCGCAGGTAGGACAAGCCGAACGCTCTATTTTACTAACCTCTTCATCAGACACGTTCTCATCGGCAGCTTTCACCATGGCGTCTATTAGGTCAAGATGTTTGCCATTGTCTGCATTACCGGCTTCCATTGGTCCGCCGGAAACGAAAATGGCCGGTATATTCAGCCTCATGGCAGCCATGAGCATGCCCGGCGTTATCTTATCACAATTACTGATGCAGATCATCGCGTCCGCTTTATGTGCGTTGACCATGTATTCTACGCTATCCGCTATAATGTCTCTCGAGGGCAATGAGTATAACATGCCATCATGACCCATGGCAATCCCATCATCAATTGCGATTGTATTGAATTCAGCCGCAAAGCAACCCAGCTTCTCTATTTCCGCTTTCACCATTTGCCCGATCTGATGTAGGTGTACATGACCGGGAACAAACTGCGTGAACGAGTTTACGATTGCAATGATTGGTTTACCTAAGTGCTCCTCCTTCATGCCGTTGGCACGCCAGAGTGCACGTGCTCCTGCCATCCGGCGACCTTGCGTACTGAACGAACTCCTCAACGAATCTTTCATTCTATTAATTTCTACCTGTTAGATATATTAAACTTTCACTAAATAACAATAAAAAAAACCCTCCTCAAATTTGAGAAAGGCTTTTAAGAATATCTTAATATACATACAGCATCTTACACACCTTTCTCATTTACCTGCTAATGACTAGAAGGATGACCACGAGAAGGCTGCTATGTAAAAT
>DAIPZX010000021.1:0-12920 GCA_036781995.1 Massilibacteroides sp.
ACGATATATATTACGCCTGCTATTTATTTTTGTTTTGCTGTTTGCTCTGTTGAATAGGAGTGAAGCGCTCTCTGCCCACTATCTGAATATAGAAAACGGGTTGAGCAGCCGTCAGGTATTTCAGATTAAAAAAGATTCTGTTGGCTTTGTTTGGCTATTCACGCACCTTGGGGTGGACAGATATGATGGCAGGGAATTCAGGCATTATAAATTGGATGAAACATTAGATGCGAAAGATCATATTATCGCTTTGACTGTGATGGCTTGTGACCGGGAAGGGCAGTTGTGGATTTCTTTAAAAAACGGCAAGGTGTTTGCTTATGATTCAGTGAAGGATAAATTTGTTTGCCGTATACAACTCTCAGATTATTTGGCGGAAGGAACGACTATCAATCAGATTTATTTTGATTTGGATAATCGACTTTGGCTCTCTCTTTCTTCCGGTTTGTTTTATTATGATGAGGAAGCCGATCAACTTATTGAGAATGTAAGGTTTCACAATGAGTATGTGATGCGATTGATACAGGTCGAAAATGGATTGTATTTTGCAGGAACAACTACGCATCTATACAGTTTTAGTCGTAATGAGGGGCGCTTTTCTCCTTTAGATCAGCTTGTTATGCCTGAAGAGATGCGCGTGGAATCTTTTTTTGAAGAAGGAGGCAAACTGTATATAGGTACATTTTCGAATGGCATGTACTTGTATGACTTAAACAATAAAAAGCTGTCTTCTGCCAATTTATTTATTCCTGATGTGCCGATTCGCACCATTGTTCCGGTCGGGGACGAGGTGTGGATTGCGACGGATGGTTCAGGGGTTTATTGTATTGATAAGCAAACAGATCGTTTCCTCAGGCGTTATTATGCGGAAGAGGATGATGAAAACTCGTTATCGGGTAATACTGTTTCTGATATTATGGTAGATGAACAGCAATGCGTTTGGATTAGCACCTACACCAATGGAATCACGATTTTCAGACCACACTTCCCAAAAATCAAAAAAGTGAAACACCGACCGGCCGACCGGCAATCGCTTCTATCCAATCATGTAAATGTAATTTTGGAAGATTCAGCGGGAGATGTCTGGTATGGAACAAATAATGGTGTCAGTCTGTATCAACCGGATTTAAATCGCTGGACTCATTTTATGGAAGACGGAGGTGGTTTCGGAGATCGATCTTCGGTGGTACTTGCGCTTTGTGAGGATAGACGCCAACGAATATGGGTAGGAGGCTATGGTATAGGGGTCTATTGTATCGATAAAAAAGGGAAAACGGTGAAACGGATAGATCAGAAAGGAGGCAATAGCAACGGTTTGGCATTTCCGACAGATTATATATATAAAATATATGCAGAGGAAGACCGGATTTGGTTTGGAGGAATAGAAGGAGATTTTGTGTGTTATAACACAGAAACGGATGAGCTATTACGTTATCCGATAGACTGTATCGGCGATATCAGACAAGGAAATGGGAATAACCTGCTATTGGCTGGATGCGAAGGACTTGCGTTTTTCAATAAATCCAACGGAACAGTTCTTTGGCATCGTGAGTTTGATGGTGTTAAACTGTCTTACCCGGTTCGGTGCTTATTACAGGCTTCGGATGGAAAGATCTGGCTTGGCACGGATGGTGAAGGGCTGATAAAATATGATCCGGAAATAGGGTCGGCGCGTTTTTTTACAGATAAGAACGGTCTGAATTCGAATTCAGTAAATGGAGTGGTAGAGGATGAATACGGACAAATCTGGTTTACGACGGAAACATGCCTGTATAGATTTGATGAAAAAGAGAATCGCGTGCAAAGTATGAATGAGTTTGCAGATGTGGAATGGGGAGCGTATAATCCGAATGCATGTATACGTAAAAAAAACGGCGATCTTGCTTTTGGAACAGCTAATGGCGTGATGGAGTTTTCTCCCGGATTTGAACCTGTACCGGATGAATCGGTTCATTTATTATTCTCAGATTTCAAATTATTATACGAATCTGTTTCGGTCGATGAGGCTAATTCGCCTTTGAACCAAGCTATTGATCATACATCTGTTCTGCATTTGACCTATAAGCAGAATTCATTCTCGCTTGCTTTCTCTTCCATCAATTTTCTATATCCCCAACAAATTAATTATATGTATAAATTGAATGGATTCGATAAAGACTGGCGTTCTGCCAACAGGACAAATCAAGCTGAATATATGAATTTACAGCCCGGGAAGTATAATTTTCAACTTCAGGCGGTACATAAATATACACAACAATTATTGGGAGAACGGGAGGTAAGGATTATAATAGGGCAACCCTTTTGGTATACTGCCTGGGGATGGATTATTTATATACTTATCGGCTGTATTTTTATATACCTCCTTTATCAGTTTGTCCGTAATAGACTCAATGAACATGACGCAAAAGAAAAGATTCGCTTCTTTATCCATATTGCGCATGATATACGCATACCCGTAACCTTGATTAAAGCCCCTTTAAGCGAGCTCGAAATGGATGAAAATCTCTCTGATAAAGCTAAAAAATCCGTCTCGGTCGCATTGAAGAACGTAGATAAACTATTTTCCTTAGTGACCCAACTCCTTGATCTGCAAAAAATGGATCATAATGCTGAATTTTTAGATATACAGCCGCATGATATATACACCTATTTGCAGGAAAAAGTAATGGCGTTTCGGATGACAGCCACGAAGAAAAAGATAGATGTTTTATTGGAGATTGACCCTGCTTTCCCGATTGTGCGGTTTGATAAAAATAAAATGAACATAATCCTCGATAATCTTTTATCTAATGCTGTGAAATATACGGAAAACGGTTATATCTCTATTTCCGTAGTTAATAGAGAAAACGAATGGTCTCTCTCTGTTCAGGATACAGGGGTAGGAGTGCCTGCCCATGAGCAAAAACAAATATTTAAACAGTTCTATAGAGCCAGCAATGCGATTAATATGAATGAAACCGGCTCGGGTATCGGATTATTGCTTACTAAAAAACTGGTCACTCTGCATAATGGAAAAATAACATTCTCGAGTATTGAAGGTGAAGGTTCTATATTTACCCTGACATTTCCTTCTGCTGTGAAAGAATCAGCTAAACCGGATAAGAAGGTAGAAGACAAGCGTCTTGCTGAAAAGGAAGCGTCTGCGAAAAAAGACGTACTTCTGTTGGCCGAGGATGACAAAGACTTGCTGGAGTATTTAAAAGAGAGTTTATCGGCAGATTATCGGGTCATTGCTGTCAGCGAAGGAGACAAAGCGCTGCAACTTGCCAAGGAAATTAATCCGGATTTAATTATTTCCGATATATTAATGCCGGGACTGCGTGGGGATGAGATGTGTCGTGTGTTGAAATCATCCATCGAAACCAGCCATATTCCGTTTATTCTTTTGTCCGGGCTGAATGAAAAGGAGAATGTCATTATGGGGTTGGAAGCGGGTGCGGACGACTACATTATAAAACCGTTTGATTTTAACCTCTTAAAGGCTCGTATTCGTAATATTATACAATCACGGCAACATATTCGTGAAATTTTCCTATCAGACGAGAAGCCTCTTGAACAGGCTGACTATGTGAATGAATTGGATAAGGAATTTCTGGATAAAGCGATCCTGATCATTGAGAAAGAACTGAATAATCCCGATTTTTCCATTAATGAGTTTTGTCGTGAATTAGCGATGAGCCGAACCTCGGTTTATAATAAGATCAAGACGCTTACCGGACAGGGGCCGAATGACTTTATCCGGATTATCCGCTTGAACAAAGCAAAAGAACTTCTTAAAACGAAAAAGTATGCGATCTCTGAGGTGGCGACTATTGTCGGTTTCTCGGATGCAAAATATTTTAGTACGATATTTAAAAAGCAATTTGGTGTAAGTCCGAGTAAGATTTATTAAACAGGCTGTTGTACATGCTGATTGTCCATAAAATGGGAGAGGAGAGCTCGAATAGTTTATTTCTTAACAACTGTTTATGAAATAACAACCAGCAAACCTTTTTTGATGTTTAGCAAACTCTTTTACCACAAATTGGCTATATCATTGTAGTGTGAAATAAAGCAATAATCTATATCGTTAATACTCGAAAAAATGGAAACATATTTAGGGCTTGACCTTGGAGGCACCAAACTGTTGATTGGAGAATTGGACAATTGTGGAAATATACTTAAATACAGAAAGTATGATTCCGCTTATTTCAACCAGCAGTCGGCATTGGAAATTATCAAGGAATCATTAGATGACTATATAAGAAACGTAGGTTGGACGGATAAAAAACCCGTAGCCATGGGGGTGGGGCTTATCGGAAGGGTTGATCCTGAAAATGGCATGTGGCTACAGATTGATCCTACCCGTACACAAACCATACCGCTTGCTCAGGAACTTTCCAATCTGTATGGCATTCCTTGCCATATTGATAATGATGTAAAAAGTGCTACTCGTGCGGAAAGACATTTTGGTTTTGGGCAAATATCGAAAAACTTTATCTACATCAATATAGGTACAGGCATTGCGGCTGGATTTGTTGTCAATGGCAGACAAATAAGAGGTAGCCATTTCAATGCGGGAGAAGTAGGACATACACAAGTAGGTGTTAATGTGGGGATACGCTGTGGATGTGGACGAATGGATTGTGTGGAGAAGATCTCTTCCGGCATAGGTCTTGATGCCTGTGCCCGTTTGCTGAAAGATAAATACAAAACGAGTCTTCATATCCCGGAAAATCCCGGAGAAAGAGTGAACGTGAAAGAACTTTTTGAATGGAGTAAAAAAGGAGATCCTCTTTGTGCTGTTTTGGTTGAAAACGCATCCCTGGCATTGGCAAACCTTATTATGAATCTGGTTCGGGTTAGCGACCCTGATACTGTAGTTTTAGGAGGTGGTATTGTCTCTGATGGCTATATGCATACGAAAGTACTCGAGAAACTAAATTCAAATACCATACGATTTGTGAAGAACGGAGTCGTGATTACGAAACTGAATCCGGATTTTATAGGCCTCATAGGGGCAGGGGCAATAGCAATGAATGTTTAATCAGTAAAAATATAATCACAATGAAAATAACAATAGCGAACACGGAAACAGCCTTTGATAATCTGGCGGCTTGGCGTATTATAGGGCAGATTTTAAACAACTCTAAATCAGTAATAGGGTTGGCAACCGGGCGTACAACGCTTAATATGCATTTATTGATTAGTGAAATTTATGAAAAGAATCCGTTTGACATCGGTCAGGTAACATTTTTCGGTGTTGATGAGGTATTCAATGTTCCTCGCGAATATGATGGCGCTTGTTATACCATGCTGAAAAAACAATTAATAAATACCCTGCAAGTAGGAGAACAAAATTTTATCATGCCTCCGACTATATCGGATGATCCTGAAAGAGAATGTAAGTCTTTTCAAGAGAAAATAGAACAGCGGGGAAGAGTTAATCTGCAAGTATTGGGCCTTGGAGAAAACGGACATATCGGATTTAATCAACCCGGAACTCCTTTTGAGAGCGAAACAAGGATTGCCACCATGGATAAGACGCTGGAAGAACGTATCAGAAGAGAAACCAATTCTCCGGCGGATCAGATGCTGGCTGGATTAACCCTTGGAATACGGACTATTATGCAGTCTGAAAAAATACTCTTGGTTGCGAAAGGGATAGCTAAAGCACAAATAGTAAAACAAGTGATTGAAGGACCGGTGACGACTGATATTCCCGCGTCAGTGCTTCAGCTTCATCCCGATTGCGAAATCCTGTTGGATAAAGACGCTGCAAGTTTGCTGGGCGGTGTGTAGTCTATTGATAACCTTAAAGATAGTATATTATGATACAACAAAAAAAACAGATAAACTATGTCGGTCCATTTCTTACCATGGTATTCCTGTTTCTTATCGTTGGATTTCTAACAACGGCTAATACTCAGTTTCAAGGACCATTAAAAGAAGCTTTCCTCCAGGGCGTAGGAGATTTAAAAAACACGTTCGCTACTTTAATTACTTTTTCCTGGTTTTTAGCTTATCCATTATGTGGAGGAGTGGGCTCAAAATGGATCACTAAACACGGCTATAAAGTAACATTAATCCGTTCCCTTTTTATTATGATTGTGGGTTTGGGGTTTTTCTTCCTTTCCTCCTGGTTTACAATTCAATTTCCGGAAGCTAATTTGCGATTGGAACAAAATGTGATTCCTTTTGGATTCTTTATCTTTTTGTTGGGCTCTTTTGTTGTTGGTGCTTCGGCTACGATATTGCAGGTTGTTATTAATCCATACCTTACTGCTTGCTATGTAAAAGGAACTCAGCCTATCCAACGCTTGGCTATTGGGGGCTCTGCCAATTCAATCGGGACCACGATCGCTCCTTTTTTTGTTACGGGTATAGTTTTTGGAGGCTTAGCGATGGAAGATGTTCAGGTGGAGCAATTGATGGTTCCTTTCCTGTCTCTTATGGTTGTTATCGGTTTCGTTGTTATTCTTCTATCCCGTTTAGCACTTCCGGATATCGAGGGGACAAAAGCTGATTCTGATGAACAACTCGAAAAAAGTATATGGTCGTTCAGGCATCTTACTTTAGGAGTTGTCGCGATATTCTTTTATGTCGGTGTAGAAGTCTGTATTGGTGCGAATATTAATTTATACGCCATAGAGCAGGAGAGCCTGTACGGACCTTTTTCATTTTTAGGTAATCATTCTCTGACTTTATTCGGAATAAACTTCGGCATACCTTCTTTTATGGCTACGCTATATTGGGGCGGAATGTTGATCGGACGTCTTGTGGGGAGTTGTTTACGTACGATTCCTCCCAGAATTCAGCTTGTCGTGACTACAGTTTCGGCTACTATCCTGACGCTACTGGCAATCGGAATGAATAATCCGTGGTTGTTGACGGCTGTCGGTTTATTCCACTCTATTATGTGGGGGGCTATATTCACGCTGTCTGTTGCCAATTTGGGTAAGTATACCTCTGTGGCATCCGGCGTTTTTATGATTGGTGTGGTTGGAGGTGCTATTCTTCCTTTACTGCAAGGTGTTCTTGCCGACCTGTTGGGTGGTTGGCAATGGTCTTGGTTCATTGTTATCTTTGGCGAACTGTTTATGTTGTATTACGCGTTATTGGGTTCAAGAATAAAGCAGGCTGTATGAAACGAAAACTGTTTTTCGGATTATTTCTCATCGGATTCTGGCTGAATGCTTATGCTCAGTTTCGGGTAACTACTGAACGTACATGGGATAAGTTTCCGCCCGAAGCACAAGAACGTGGATTTGGCTTTCACTCTTCACAACTTGTTCAGATGGATGATGACCCGGCTTTAGAAGAAGTTATACTTTTTAGTGCGCATAATGGTCATTATCCTTATTTCGATCTTTTCAAAAATTATTATGTTATTGTAGATAACTATTCAAAGGAAGTAAAATATAAATCGGATATTACTGTTTCCACTCGCCGGGAACTCATTCTTGAGGATCGGAATAGGGATGGGAAATATGAATTGTACCGGTCTTATTTCAAAGAAGGGGATTTTACTGTTGATGAATTTGGTAATAATCTGAAAACAAGCTGGAAATTCGATCGTATAGAGTGGGTGAATCAGAAAATGGGAGTTGTAAAAAGATGAATATGAAAGCAATAATAAAGATGATCGTCATCTTTTTGTGGCTGGCTCTGCCTCTTCAGGGACAACAGATACGGGCCATGATTGTAACCGGACAGGATGGAAGCCATTGGTGGCAGGGAGGAAGCGAGGCTATAAAGATGATTTTGGAAAACAGTAGTTTGTTTACTGTAGACATAGCTATAACTCCGGATTGGAATGAAGATATAGCTTTGTTTAATCCTGATTTTGAAAAATATGATCTTGTCGTTATCAATTATGGAGGAACTACCTGGGCGGAGAAGACGCGTAAAAAGTTTGAGAAATATGTGGCGGAAGGTGGTAATGTGGTTATCATTCACTCATCGGTTGTTCCCATGGACGATTGGGGTGAGTATAATAAAATGATAGGTTTGGGTGCTTGGAATGGACGAAATGAAACTGCCGGACCATACGTGTATTGGCAGGATAATCGGTTTGTATATGATTATTCTCCGGGCTGGGCCGGTTATCATGGACTACAGCATCCCACTGTTGTGACGCATCGAAATACCGAACACCCTATACTGAAAGGCCTTCCTGAGGAATGGCTGCATTTTAAAGATGAAATATATGCTCGCTTGAGAGGGCCTGCTGAAAATATGGAAATATTGGCGACAGTGTTTGACGGACCGGATGAAGATAATCAGCGACATGAACCGATTCTTTGGACGGTGCAATATGGAAAAGGACGGGTCTTTGTCACGCTTTTAGGTCATGCGGGAAATGATCCGGAATTACGTTACTCCATGGAGTGTACAGGATTTCAGGTGACTTTACTGCGTGGATCAGAGTGGGCAGCTACAGGACATGTTACTCAACCGGTACCACGCGATTTCCCGGGAAAAGAAAACATAACATTACGAAAAGCATTTAAAGCTCCTTTCCATGCTTACAGATAAGTGTGAGGCTGTGACTGCTTTGACTAAAAAGCCTATTTTGGGTTTTGAGATAAGCATCATATTTAATTACAGGAAAAATAAAATTTGAATAGTATGAAATGGATACAGTTTTTATTATCAACTCTTTTTCTTTTTAGTAGTTGTGGATTGAAATCGGGAGGAGGTGCTTCTGAAGGAAGTGTGAAGCCTTTTAATGTGCTTGTTCTGACAGAGCGTGGAGGACAACATGGAGGCTTTACGGATGCAGGTATGAAATGGTTGACCGCTGAAGCTGTAGAGAATAACTTTAAGGTTACGGAAGTTAATAATACAGAGCTGATAAATGAAGCCTATCTTTCCACGTTTGATGTGATTATCCAATTGGACTTTCCTCCTTATACATGGACAAAAGAAGCCGAAAGCGCCTTTGTAAAATATATTGATGAAGGGCAAGGAGGCTGGATAGGGTTTCATCATGCTACTTTATTAGGTGAGTTTGACGGTTATCCTATGTGGGAGTGGTTTTCTGATTTTATGGGCGGCATACGGTTTAAAAATTATATTGCTCCGCTGGCAAACGGAACTGTGCAGGTGGAAGATGCTTCACATCCTGTGATGAAAGGTGTAGATCCGTCGTTTGTTATACCTGATGATGAATGGTATACGTTTGATCGTAATCCACGACCGAATGTACACGTATTGGCTTCTGTGGATGAAAATACGTATGATCCGGTCTCTGATATCAAGATGGGAGATCATCCTGTAATCTGGAGCAATGATACTAAAAAAGCAAAGAATGTTTATTTCTTGATAGGGCATAGTGCAAAACTTTATCAGACAGCTGACTTTATTCGTATGTTTCGTAATGCGATTCTTTGGGCTGCCGGGAAATAATAATAACATCTATAAATCTAATGGTTATGAAAATAAATAATGTATGGCTTTTTGTCTTAGGTGTTCTTTGGATGGGACTCCCCTTGCAAGCACAAGATAATTATCCTGCCAACTATGCTTCTGCTCCCCGGTTTAAAGCTCTGGTTTATTATACTCAACATGCTGAAGAGGCTCATGTTGTTTTTGCAGAACAAGCAGTGGAGTTTTTTAAACGGTTGAATTATGGGAATGGTTATATATTGGAAGTAACAACAGACTTATCTGCCTATCCGTATGACAAACTAAAAGAGTATGATGTGCTCGTCATGCTAAATGCTGCTCCGAACTCTATCCCCGAACGTACCGCTTTTGAACAATATATGGAGAATGGAGGAGGATGGGTAGGATTTCATTCCGCAGCCTATAATGATAAAAATACGCATTGGCCATGGTATGTGAAATTTCTTGGCGGAGGAGTGTTTTACTGCAATAACTGGCCTCCGCAACCAGCCCAGGTGATTGTTGATAAATCAGATCATCCGATAATGAAAAATTTACCCGAATCATTTATTGTTCCAGAAAGTGAATGGTATCAATGGAATCCCAGTCCCCGGGAAAATAAAGATGTTGAGGTTCTGCTCAGCCTTTCTCCTGATAATTATCCGATGGGTATAAAAGATGTGGTGAATTTTGGCGATTTTCCAATTGTATGGACAAATAAAAACTATCGGATGATCTATCTGAATATGGGGCATGGTGATGATGAATTCACAGATGCGACTCAAAAACTATTATTTATTAATGCTTTTCGCTGGGTGCTTAGTGTAGATAAAAAAGGAGACCCGTTTAAGAAATAAAAAATATGATAAAAAAAATTCCATTAATAATCGTCTCTGCTTTTTGCTTCAGTTCTTTTTCCGGTGCTCAAATGCGTTTGACACAAGATAAAGCGTTGGAAAATGAGTTGGTGAAAACCGGTATTCTGCATAGCCCTCTGCCTTTGGATAATAGTCGTTCGTTTGAACAAAACGGTTTGAAGAAAAAGGTTCTTTATCAGGAATCACTTCCGCAAGGAAAGACGATGGAGAATTGGAGTCACCAAGGCACAGGATATATGGCGTTTGTTCCTAATCCTTCTTTTTCCGGTATGGGAAGTATTAAACTGGCGTATCCTTCTTTTACCGGGAAACGAGCTCAGGGATCTCCCTCAGACCCGGATTATGCTACTTATGGGAACGCTTCCATTCGATATAACACGAAGGGAATGAATTGGGAGAAATACAACCGGATTGCTTTTTATATTTATCCGGACTGTGAAGGAAGCCGAGTTGTCAATCTGAATCTGAGTCTTGTGAATGAATCATCCCGGGACAAACCGGGATATAACCGGAGTTCAGGTAGCCATTTAATCAATCTTGTTAACAAAGAATGGAATCAATGTTTTTTGGATATCGATGAATACCAACGTGACCAAATTACGCAACTTCGTTTTTCGGTAAGCATTAAAGGCAACGACCGTACGACAGGAGATTCGCTCATTTACTATATCGACAAGATAGAACTTCAGCAAATTGAAGATCCGGAAATAGTTAGCGGTTGGCTTCCGGGAAAAGATAAACTGGTTTACTCCACCACAGGTTATGCGACCAATAGTCAGAAAACGGCTATTCTTAATCTTGGGAAAAAACCAAAAAACCAAACTTTTGAATTGCTTGATACCGAGGATGTGGTTGTCTACCGAGGCGAAATGCAGAGAGAAACTACAACTATTGGAACATTTGATATTCTTGACTTTTCTCTGTTTAATCGTCCGGGTGATTATAAATTGAAGGTAGATCATATTGAAACACCCTTTTTTAGGATTGATGATGCTATTTGGGAAAATTCGCTATGGAGAGTATTGAACTATATTTTTTGCCAGCGTTGCGGTTATCCGGTTCCGGGCATACACAGTACTTGCCATACTGACTTGTGTGCAGTACATGATGGAAAAAAAATCTCTTACGGAGGAGGTTGGCATGATGCCGGAGACTTATCACAGCAAACGCTTCAAACAGGAGATGTTACTTATACATTACTTGAAGCATACGACAAACTGAAAGATAAGAATGGTATGCTCGCAGCTCGTTTGCTGGAAGAGGCAGAGTGGGGGCTTGAGTTTATTTTAAGAAGTCGTTTCGGAGATGGATACAGAGCAAGTAGTGTGGGGTTGTTAATCTGGTTGGATGGCGTCTTTAATACGTTGGACGATATTAATACCGTGAGAGTACAAAATTTGGCATTTGATAATTTTCTGTACGCAGGCTATGAAGCTTATGCGGCTATGCTTATCGACCGCGATCCACGGTTGCAGGAACATTTGCTGAGGGTGGCAAAGGAGGATTTTAATTTTGCCATGACACGGCATAAAGAAGTGGGCTATGGTGAATTTATTCATTTTTACGAACACAGCTATAACACATCGGAAAGTCAGTATATGGCAACTATTTCCTGGGCAGCCAGTATGTTGTATAAACTGACAAAAGATCCGGAGTATGCAAGAATCGCAACAGAATCCATTCGCTTCACGCTGGAATGCCAACGACGCGAACCGCTGAATGATCAGGATGGAACCCAAGGTTTTTTCTATCGTGATAAATCCCGGCAGTCAATTGTACACTACATCCACCAATCTCGCGAACAGATATATATGCAGGCGTTAATTTTGTTATGTGAAACCCAACCAGCTCATGCCGAGTGTCAGGAATGGAAGGAATCAATACAATTATACGGTGATTATCTGAAAGGATTGATGAAATATACAGCTCCTTATGGAATGTTGGCAAGTGGTGTCTATCACGTAGACGAATACCGTGACTCGACCAGTTTTTATCGGTTACATCTTTTCCCGCCTGAAAATGCGACAGAATTATACAGTTCACAGGTGAAACAAGGAGTGAAATTAGATGAAGAACACTATTTGAGGCGTTTCCCTGTTTGGTTTAGTATTTTCAATGGTAATACGGCTATTCATCTATCTACAGGAAAATCAGCCGCGTTATGTGGAAAATTTCTGGAAGACGAAGAATTGCTGCAAATCGGATATGAACAACTCTACTGGACAGTAGGGAAAAATCCGTTCGGGCAATCCCTGATTTACGGAGAGGGACATAATTATCCACAAATGGACAGCTTTTCGTCCGGAGAAATCGTTGGAGAAATGCCGGTTGGTATTCGGAGTTTGGGTAATGAAGATATTCCATACTGGCCGCAAACCAATGCCGCTTGCTATAAAGAAGTCTGGGTTACTTCTGCCGGAAAATGGATCTCGTTGGCCATTGAGTATTAATTGTTTCACCCTCTGTTGAATCTAATTGCGGAGGGTGAAACAATCGCTTGCTTATCATCATATACAGGCGTGAACCTCCACAGGTTGTGATGAAATGGACGGGACACAACACAACGATTACAAAGCCATGCGACCTTATATCAATATTGCCGATGACATAAGAGCCAACGCAATGGATAAATTCAATCAAATATTATTAAAACGTTCGGAAAAATCAAAATAT
>DAIPZX010000022.1:0-12871 GCA_036781995.1 Massilibacteroides sp.
ATAGTGATGTTGAAAACATGGTTACTCCCCAATAACGAATGGCTGAATAGTTACTTTCTTTACCCTATTTGTTATTAAATGTAAAAAAGCAAGCAGCGGAGTGTTAAAATAGAGACAGGTAACACACACGTTTGCCACGACCTTTCAAACCCACCCCTATAGTCTTTTTTCTAAATGAGTACACTCATTGCAGAAAAAGAGTGTAGTCATGAATTAAATAGATCAGACCGGTTGTTTTTTTACATGTTATTTTTTCTTAACAGTAACCGGATTCTACCTGATTCCAAATTATACTTAATAGAATTAGTAGAGAATAAATTCAAAACAGCTTCTTATTTTATAATTCGGAGATTGTTTATTGGATTGCATTCAATAAATCAACTTTTCCTTCATTGACTAACTTCAGAATTAATTCGCCGAACAAGGTGTTTTGCCAGGCAAACCAGGCGCGGGTGAAGTTTGTAGGATCGTCTTTGTGGAATGATTCGTGGATAAATCCGGTTTCTGCATCTGTATTCATAATCATTTGTATGCATGCTTTGATCTCCTGATCGTCTTGAGAGGTAAAGGCTTTCATCATGATGCTCATAGGCCAAACCATGTCGTAGCCAATGTGCGGCCCACCGATTCCTTCTCCTGCTTTGCCTTTGAAGAAATAAGGATTGTCTTGACTCCAAACGAATTTACGTGTGTTTTGGTAGATCGGATCATTTATATTGACATCACCTAAATAGGCGGACGACAGTAAACTGGGTGCATTGGAGTCGTCCATCAGGTATTGATTTCCGAATCCATCTACTTCAAACGCGTAAATTTTACCATATTTGGGATGATCGTTGATGGCGTATTTTTGTAATGCGGCTTCTACTTCTGAAGCTAACGCCGTGCATTCCTGAGCCAGATCATTGCGCTTGCTTACTTCTGTCAGGATTTCGGCCGCCTTACGCAGTGATGTGACCGCGAAAAAGTTGGAAGGAACTAAGAACAGGAAGGTCGTAGCATCGTCTGAAGGGCGAAACGCTGACGCGATCAGTCCTACCGGATTGACCGGATTACCTTTTCCATCGTTGTTCATGGTGTCTAATTGGCGCTCTGTTCTGCGTTGGAACCGGTAAGGACCGGGACCGTCTTTGCGCTGTTGTTCCTTGAATGTTTTCAGGATGTTTTGAATAGCTCCAAGCCACTCTTCGTCAAAAATACTGCTGTCGCCTGTTGTTTTCCAATAATGATAAGCCAGACGAAGCGGGTAGCATAAGGAATCGATCTCCCATTTGCGTTCGTGTAATTCCGGTTTCATGTCCGTATTATCAGACATCCATTGATGATCCGGATTCGGATCGTGCGGATCAAGGAATGCATTGGCATAAGGATCAAGAATGATACATTTGAATTGACGGCGAATAACCCCTGCCAACATCGCTTTTAGTTCCGGGTCTTTATTGGCTAATTGAATATAAGGCCAAACCTGTGCCCCGGAATCGCGAAGCCACATGGCGTGAATGTCACCGGTGTAAACTACTGTATCGTCTTTACCATCTGTTTTACGATAACGCACTGTGGTATCGAGTGTGTTCGGAAAACAATTTTCAAACATCCACGCCAGCTTCGCGTTTTTCAACATTTTTGTTACCCGTAGAATTTCTTGTTCAACGGCTTTGGAGGTGAAAAAACGATCTGCTTTAGCCGGACGATTTGTCTTCGTATAGTCGGCACGGCTTTCTATACGCGTATTATCCGCAGGTAATGATAAAAAATCGGTAGAGGCATACGCTCCATTTCCCGCCAATAGCGCGATTGCTATAGCCGAATAACTTAAAATACTTACTTTTTGCCTTTTATTCATGTCTTTTTTTATTTATAAGAATGCCAGTTTGGCATACATTTCTACCATTGCCGCCTGTGTCAACAACCATTTTTTGTTGTCTTTTTTCTGTCCTGTCCAATCGGTATTGAATAATCCGTTTTCGTCACGCATTGTATTCCATGCGTGATCCAGATTTTGATTGAACATATCTAAATAAGTGCGGTCTTTGTCAATTGTATATAGTTCGACAAACCCGCGCAACATCACCGCGGTGAACCAAATATCGCCATTTTTTATTAAACGGAATGTGTTTTCGCCTTTCCCCTTGAAGTCAATAAAGAAATAGGCTGCGCAACCTTTTGCAATGGACTGTGCATCAGCGAGATATTTTTTATCCTTTGTCAGCTTGTATAAAAGGGATGCCGCCTGGATCATTTGTCCGCTGTTGTAGGCGTATTTTGTTTTTTCGATGGAGCCGTCTAACCGTATGTTGTCAAAGAAAAGATGATCTTCCGGATCCTGCAGGTTGGCTTTTGTCCAGTTGTATAAATTTAATCCCTGATGGAAGTAGCTGCTGTCTCCTGTGGCGATGAATAGCTTGAACGCATACACAGAACCCGGCGCATTGGAGCAGGTGTTTTTAGATTCTTTTTTCTGTTCGCACCAATAAATACCACCATTCAGTTTGTTGTCTGTACCGCTTTTTATGAACTCCCAGATGATCTGCGCTTTTTCCAGATACTTCTTTTCGTTCGTCAACAGGTACGTGTCTGTGAAATCAATGCCTAACCAGATATTGTCATCATAAAAACGATCGGATGCAGGAGCCTCTTTTATATAAGAACTATAGGCTGCAGGCTGTCTTTCCGTATCATAATATTCTTCCAGCCCTACAAGTACCTTACGATCCAGCAGGCTTTTGAAACCAGCTTCTTTTGTAACCTCAAGCAGGTTGTTTACAGCCGAAAACGTTCCGGAAAAAGGCCACAGATAGGAATAGGCATTCGGCGTATCTGTCTGTTCTTCTGTTGCCAGATAAGTTGCTTTGTGTTGATTGTCGAAAGGAAATGTTTCTCTTAATAAGTTGCTTCCTTCTACTGAATAATATCGGTACAATGAGTCAAGCGTTTGAGAGGCTCTTTCTCTGTTTTGACCGGAAGAAGTGTCTTCTCCTGTTTTCGGATAAGAGTTGCATGCCTGAATAGCAAACAGGAAGGACGCCAGGTACAAAAACAAACAGGTTCTTTTTATCATAATTAGTTGGGATGAATTAGACGATTATGTCGTACAAAATTAATAAAAATACTTAGTCTTAAAATAAAAGAACGCGTTCGGAAGCTGATCTTTTCGAATAGATGTTTATCTTTGTGATATGCAAAGAATAATCGCTCATATTGAATATCTGTTATTGACGCATGATTGTGTGATAGTTCCTAAACTGGGAGGTTTCGTGCTACAGTCTGTGTCGGCTTCTTATTCTGTGGAAGAACATATCTTCAGACCTATGCGTAAGGAGCTTCTGTTTAATAGCACATTGAATCATCAGGACGGTTTGCTGGCGGAAGCCTATATGAAAAAGTATGCCGTAGATTACCGGAAAGCTACTGAAATGGTTGATCAGGATGTGGTGGTTTTATTGCAACGGCTGAATGAAACCGGACAAATAGAAATCGGTTCTGCCGGAACTTTGCATCTTGAAGAGGAAGGTCGGTTTGTTTTTTTCGGTGCAGAAGAAAATCTGTTGAATGTAGGCGCTTATGGTTTACCTTCTTTTTACCTGACGCCTTTGTCACTGCTCAGACGTGAAGAAGATGATTTGTTTATGCCGGCATATCAATCGGAAGAGACGAAGAGAAAGGATCGGATATACATAAGTATAAACAAAAGCGTATTAAGAGTTGCTACTGCTGTGGCATCGGTTATTGTTTTTGTGCTTTTGATTGCTACTCCGATCAGGGATGTTAATCCTTCTACTTACACGGCAAGCTTTATTCCGGCAGAGGTAACGATGAAAAAAACGGTTGAGAAGCCGGATTTGACTTCTGCGTTTGAGCAAGCAACTCCTGTTCTGCCTGCAGAACAGGAAGTCACTCCTGTGGAAAATTCTCTTCCCGAACCTGCGCCTGTTGTTCAAAAAACGGAGAAGACTTATTATGTCGTAATCGGTAGTTTTCCGAATGAGGAATTAGGCAGGAAATTTATATCCGAAATAGATAGAACTTTATCTCCCAATGCAGGCTGTGTGACAAGAGGAGAGAAGGTGCGTGTGTATTCGGACAAGTTTGATAACCGGGAAGAAGCGGAATCTTATCTTTCCGTTCTCCGTCAAACAGATAGGCATAAAGACGCCTGGTTGTTTATCAGTCGTTAATGAATTTTTATTCCATTGGATTTTGTACTCGACACGGACAATAAAGAGTTTCAGGATGCTTTGCAACTGATCACTTATACACGCCAGTCTGTTTTTCTTACGGGCAAAGCCGGTACGGGTAAATCCACTTTCCTTAAATATATCTGCGAACATACGAAAAAGAAGCATGTAGTACTGGCTCCTACAGGCATTGCCGCAATTAACGCGGGAGGAGCAACTCTGCATTCTTTTTTTAAGCTGCCCTTTCGTCCTATCATGCCGGATGATCCGGATTTAAGTGTTCAGGGAGGTCGTATTTTTGATTTCTTTAAATACAGGAAAGAACACCGTAAAATTCTGGCAGAAGTCGAACTGATCATCATTGATGAGATTTCGATGGTCAGGGCGGATATTATAGATTGTATAGACCGTATTTTACGGGTGTATTCTCAAAACGCCCGTTTGCCTTTCGGGGGAAAACAATTGCTGTTTGTCGGGGATGTTTTCCAATTAGAGCCGGTTGTCCCGTCTGATCAACGTGAGATATTGAGTCTTTTTTATCCTTCCCCTTTCTTTTTTTCTGCCCGTGTGTTTCGGGAGATTAATCTCGTACCGATAGAATTGCAGAAAGTTTACCGCCAGAAAGATCCTGTGTTTATCCGCATCCTGGATCGTATTCGTAGCAACACAGCTCGTCCGGAAGAATTAAACACGTTGAATGAGCGTGTTTTTAGTTCTTTTGTACCGGAGGAAGAAGATATGTTTATCACGCTGGCCACACGTCGTGATCAGGTAGATTTTATTAATGAAAAGAAATTAGCGGAGTTGTCCGGTGAAGAGTTTGTTTCTTTTGGCGCGATAGATGGAGACTTCCCGGAAAGTTCGTTGCCCACACAACTGAACCTGGCAATCAAAGATCAGGCACAGGTTATTTTTATAGATAACGATCCCGATCGAAGATGGGTAAATGGTACCATTGGTAGAGTTTCCGGCATAGATGACGCAGGCAATGTTTACGTATTGTTGGAAAACGGGGCGGAACATCTGGTGGAACGAACTTCCTGGAGGAATTATAAATACAGATATAATGAAGAGGAAAAGCGGATTGAAGAAGAAATTATCGGTACATTCGAGCAACTCCCGATTCGTCTCGCCTGGGCAATTACCATACATAAAAGTCAGGGACTGACGTTTAGCCGGGTTGTTGTCGATCTCAGTAAAGGCGTATTTGCCGGAGGACAAACCTATGTTGCCCTTAGCCGATGTACCAGCCTGGAAGGTCTGGTGTTGAAAAGTAAAATATCTCCGCATGATATTTTTGTACGAAAAGAAATCGAACAATTCAGCCGACAGTTTAACGACAGCCATCTGATAGAAAAAAGTTTGCGCGAAGGAGAAGCCGATCGTTTATATGCACAAGCGGCGGAAGCCTTTAAACAAGGAAAGATGGATGAAGCTGCTCAGGCATTCGGTGTGGCGGTTAGTAAGCGCAATGAATTAGATAAAGCACCGGTGCAGCGTTTATTAAGCCGAAAACTGCGTATAATTAACCACCAGCAGGAAGAGATTACAGCATTAAAAGCTAAATTACAGGATAATGATAAGGTTCTTTCAGCGTATGCCCGTGAATATTACCTGATGGGAAATGAATGTATTACGCAGGTACATGATAATCGGGCAGCTATCCGGAGCTTTGATAAGGCGCTGAAATTAGATCCTCTATTTACAGATGCCTGGATACGAAAAGGAGTAACTTTGCTGGATATGGGAGAGGTTTATGATGCGCATGTTTGCTTTAACGAAGCGGTGAAACAGAAACCGCATTCATTTAAAACACGCTATAACCGGGGTAAATGTCATCTGCGATTGAAGAATTACGAAGAAGCGATGACCGATTTTACCAAAGCAATCAAAGTTAAACCAACGCATGCCGCCGCGCATGAATACTTGGCGGAAGCTTATTCCGGTATAGGGGAAGAAAAGTTGGCACAAAAACACCGGAATATTGCCGATATCTTGCGAAATGGATCCGATCGCTTTTAGTAATCGGATGAGATAAATTCTAAACTTGATAATATTGAGCGTATGAAAAGAATAGGAATCGTTTTATTTGTGATCATCCTGTTTTCTGTTGTCGCTTTGATTTTTAGTTATCAGAGCACAAAAGAACAGAAACGGTATGTCGTGGTGCTTTCGTTAGATGGTTTCAGGTCAGACTATTCGGGGCGCGCCAAGGTGCCGACATTGGATTCATTGGCTAAGGTGGGCGTGAAGGCTGCTTTCCGACCGAGCTTTCCGAGTGTGACTTTCCCCAATCATTATGCCATGGCTACAGGCTTACACCCGGATCACAACGGATTGATTAATAATTCGTTTTATGCCGCCGATTTGGATAGCGTTTACCGTATAGCAGACAGGAACGCAGTGGAAAATCCCGGGTTTTATGGCGGAGAACCAATTTGGGTGACCGCAGAGAAACAGGGCGTAAAATCAGCTTCCTTCTTTTGGGTAGGAACAGAAACAGCGATACAAGGCATACAACCTTCGATCTGGAAGAAGTTTGACGATACGGTTCCTTATACAGACCGTGCTGATTCGGTTGTTGCCTGGCTGCAATTGCCTGAAGAAGTTCGTCCTCATCTGTTAATGTGGTATATTGAAGAACCGGATGCCACCGGTCATGCGGTAACGCCTGATTCAAGCGCTGTAATAGAAAAGGTGGAAGAATTGGATGCTGTCTTGAATCATTTTTTTACCCAGGTAAGTAAACTGGATATATTCCCTAATATAGATTTCATTGTTTTGTCTGATCACGGTATGGCGACTTATTATCCTGAAAACCATGTAAACCTGAATAATTACCTGCCACGGGATAGCTTTGATTATATCTTTGACGGAGTGCCTACGCTTTTGTATCCGAAGCCATCTTATGTGGACAGTGCTTACGCCATACTTCAACGTGTTCCTCGTGTGACTGCATGGCGTAAAAATGAAATTCCCGACAAGTATGTTTATGGCACGCATCCCCGTATTGGCGAATTGGTTGTGATGCCAGACCTTGGCACAATGCTTCACTTCCGTGACACAGATTACCGGGTTTTGGGTGGCGCTCATGGTTATGATAACTTCTCTCCCGAAATGGAAGCAATTTTTTACGCAGCCGGACCTTCTTTTAAAAAGAAGGTAGAAATGCCTGCGATGGCTAATGTAAATCTTTATCTGCTTGTCGCTACTCTTTTAGGACTTGATCCCGCTCCGAACGATGGCGATAGCGTAGCAGTTAATGGATTGCTGAAATAAATACGTTTAAAAAACATAACATTTTTATCTAAATTATATTGCTGATGAGAACAATACTATTGAGCATTTTTGCGTTGGCTTTGGGATTTTCTCCCTTAGCCTTACAAGCCTGGGGACCTACCGGACATCGTGTCATTGCTGAAATAGCACAACGCAATCTGAATAAGAAAGCCAATAAACAAGTCACTAAGTTGCTCGATAATTACCCGATGGCTTATTGGTCTACCTGGGCTGACAATATCAAATCGGATACGACCGATCGTTGGAAGCATACGTATATATGGCATTATGTCAATATTCCGGGAGATCTTCCCAAGGCAGAGATGGAAAAAGCGGTGAATCATGTGGAGCAAGCCAATGTATATAGCGAGATCCCCCGTTTGTGTGAAATTGTAAAGGATAAAAATGTCTCAACAGATGAAAAACGTGAAGCTTTATACTTTCTGATTCATTTAGTCGGAGATTTACACCAGCCGATGCACATTGGTCGCGAAGAAGATCTGGGAGGGAATAGAATAACGGTTTATTGGTTTGGGACACGAACCAACGTGCATGCGGTATGGGACACGAGCTTAATCAATAATGAGAATTACAGCTACACTGAGTATACAGCCATCCTGAATCGTATTTCGTCCAAAGAGAAAAAAGAAATACAAAACGGTGAGTTGGTAGATTGGCTATTCGATACCTATCAGATTGCAAACGAAATCTATTCATCCGTAACAAATGAAGACAAACTTTCATATAATTACCCGTATAAATATAAAAAAACGATGGAACTTCAATTGCAGCGCGCCGGATTGCGATTAGCTGCGCTATTGAATCAGCTTTTTTAAGGGATGATTTTTCAGTCAATAAAAAAACCGCTTTACGAATAAGTTCGCAAAGCGGTTTTTTTTATTGACTTGAGATTTACTGTTTCTTCTTTTAATTGAAGATGTAGCGTATGCTGAACTGGATTGAATAAGTAGAAGCAAAACTGTTGTATTTAGTATAGCTTTCTGTTAATCTTTTCCCGTTGTTTTGTTGGAATGTAAACCCATTGGCCGGTCCTTCTGCTGCGTTGTAGGATAAAAGGTTGCTGTTGTTTACGCTTTTATAAAGTCCCCAATCACGGTTGAGCAGGTTCAGGAAATTCTTTACATCGATACCGAACTGCAATGTGTTCTTCTTTTCACCTACCAGGAAGTTATAATCCTGTGTGAATTTGAAGTCTAATTGATGATGCCAAGGCATTACGGCTCCGTTACGGTCTGCATATTCACCTTTATGATTCTTTAAATAAGTATCCTGGTTGATATACGCCCAGAAATCATCCCGTTGTTCTTGTGCTGTATATACCACTCTCTCTCCATCTTCATTCGTGATCATATATGGAGTACCGGGTCTTGATTCTTCTGCGAAAACCCATTGATTAAGTTCTTCGCGGCTGGAGGGTATATAGAGCAGGTTATTTGCTCCTCCATCTCCAACTACATTGCCTGCCAATGTGTAAGAATAACGCGTCGCGGCAAAACCTCCGTTGTATGCCATATTCATACCTTCATAAATTAAAGAGAAAGCAGAAGATGTTTTAGCATTACCGATGCGATATCCTAAAGAGGCTACAATACGATGAGGCGATACGTAGCTGCCGTAACCAATCTCATTGCCATTCACTCCGTTTATGGAGTTGGTGTTGGTTCTGTAAGCCGATGTAACCTGACTGCCTAATCCATCATTGTATGCTTTAGAGTTAGAATAGGTATAAGCAAAAGAAAGATCAAGACCGAAATCAAAGTTTTTAGCGAATTGGCTGGTGATAGAATAATAATGCGCTTTGCCGCCTGCATTTGTAATCAGGAAAGCATCGTTACTCGTATATCTGGCATATCTGTTTCTCGTATCATTCGGAGATAGCTGAATCGTGCTTCCATCGGCATAGAAGTTCTCATTGGTGATAACAGACGGATTAATGTCTTTATTGAAAATTCCTTCCAGTGTGAAATCAATATCTCCGGGTAGTTTAGCGTCAAAAGCCAAAGACGTTTTCCAGGTAGAAGGCATTTTCAGGTCTCCGTCAATAATTGTAGGAGAAGAGGGAGCCGTAATTTCAGAAGGCTTGAAGTTTCCGCCATACAGATCCTTTAAAATATCCCGCACATTGGCATGGAAATCGGGTTGAGCTCCTTTTGCTTGCTCTGCTGTATTATAATAATATTGTGTTTGTCCAACGTTTGAATTACCTACCGCGGAAACTAACCATACGAATGGTAAACGTCCCACAAAGATACCGGTACCACCACGTAGCACATATTTGCGTTCGCCGGTTAAATCCCAGTTGAACCCAACTCTTGGAGATACAGAGACTTTGGCAGATGGCAATTGGTCGGTAGAGAAATGACGCTCAGGCTGACCCTCTTTCGCAAAATTCAGGTTGTAGTATGCCGGATTGTAATTATTCTTCAGGTCGGGATAAACAGGCAGCTCGAAACGGATGCCGGCAGTCAACCTGAAGTTGTCATTAAAGTTGATCTGATCTTGTGCATAGAAGGCATATTGTTGTGTCTTCATTTTAGCCTGAAATTGTGACAAATCTTCTGAATTGGAGTGTGTGATGCCAAAAGCGGAAGGTTTGTTCCCGTTTGCAAAATCTTCCCATGAAGAAAAGATATAATACCCATTTCCTCCCTGCATAAATCCGTTAATCGCGTCATTGCTTTCAAACTGTATGCCGGCAAAGAGATTATGCATCCCGATATTCATAGCAACTTCATCTGTAAATGAAAATGTTTTTACCTCACGTAAGTTACCCGGTGTGAAAGGGTCAGGACCAAAAGAAGCATAAACGGAACCGCTTTTCAAAATGTCTACTGTAGGGAAAGCTCCTCCTTCGTATGCGCGAGGTTCTTCCTGATGAGAATACGTGGCACGTAAGGTGTTGTTCAAGCGTCCGCGAAGCCATTTGGAGTTCCATTCGGCAGCATAAGACGTAAAGTTTTGCTCTTGATAATAACGAGAACTTTCATAATAAAGACCCGCAAAAGATGTGCGTCCGCTTCCTGCGTTAATACCATCACCACCGGGATAAATAGCATTGGTTGTCAATGGTGAGGTGGAGCTGGAGGGGCTGTTTGAGTCTTTCATGTGCGTACGTGAAAAACGAACGTTCACTTTGTGATCCTTGTTGATATTCCAGTCTAAACGTCCTAAAAGACGATAAGCCGGAGTTTCTATGGAATAATTCTGATAACGTCCCGGATTATATCCGTATTTTGTTTGTAGGAAATTAGACATCATATCCATATCCGAAATGGTAGGACGGTGGATATTAGCCGTATTGCTGCCCCAATCTGCATTTTCGTTTGCACGTGCCATGGCAGAGGGACCGGCTGTTACGTTATCTTCATATTCTCCGTTAATGAAGAAGAAAAGTTTGTTTTGTATAATAGCGCCTCCCAGACTGGCTCCGTAGGTGTGATATTTGGATTCTTCGCGAGTCAAATCAACATCTGCAACATGGTTTCCTCTCCAGTCTTGATTGCTTATATAAGTATAGGCAGTACCTTTTATTTGATTTGTACCACTTTTGGTTACAGCGTTGATAGCGCCGCCGGTAAAACCACTCTGACGTACGTCATACGGAGTAACCGATACGGAAATCTGCTCTAATGCATCCAGCGAAATGGGTGAACCGCCTGCCGGCAAATTGGAACCTATACCGAATGCGTTGTTAAATGCGGCACCATCCACCGTAACGAAAGACTGGCGGAAGTTACCACCACCTACAGCAAAGCCATTTCCTGTGTTACCTCCCTGAGGAGTAAGACGCATGATATCATTCATGCTACGGGTCACAGTTGGCAGTAAAGCCATTCGTTCACTATTGATGTTTGTAATAGCACCGGCACGGTCTGATTTCATGTTGCTGTTTCTGGAGGCTGTTACAACAACTTCGTCCAATTCTTCGCTTGATTCCTTCATAGAAGCATTCAATACATAGTTTTCTCCGAGTTGTAATTGGATTTCTTTGTAAACTGCTGCTTGATAACCAATATAAGATATCTCAGCGGTATACGGACCTCCGGTACGCATGCCATTTAACGTATAGCGTCCGTTCTCATTAGTTATTGTTCCGTAAGTTGTTCCGGAAGGTTCATGCGTAACAATTATTGTTGCGCCAATAACAGCTCCATCTTGGTCTGTTACTACACCACTCATACTTGCTGTAGTTACCTGCGCTGCGATCGGAAAGGCGCAAACGGATAACAAGAGTAGTAAAAAAGTTCTGAATTGGATCATTCGCATAAGAATTATTATTAAATTATAATTGTACAAAATTAGAGTTCACTTATGTTATAGTTGCAAAAAACAGATGACAATTGTGTAAAAAAATGTTCTAAATCCTGTTCGTTTGCAAATGTATGTAAATATCTGGGTCTTGTATAATAATCATGAAAAAATATATATCTTTATGCTACCTTTTAAATAATTATAATTTTGGTTATTATGAAAAAACTATTTCTTTTTTTAGTTGCAGGTCTTTTTTTGCTTTCCGGATGTGTCGATTCAGCCCAAAAAACAACAGAAGCAAGTTGTATTGATTCCAAATCGTCGATGCGAGTAGTTTTGAATATCCAGCGGAAGATCAAGCCGGAACATATTGCTGCGTATAAAGAGGCATTTGAAGCATGCCGCGCACTTACGTTGAAAGAAGAGGGTTGTATTGATTATACATTATATCAGTCGTATACCGACAGTACAATGTTTGCATTAGAAGAAACATGGGTTAATGAGGGTGCATTGGCAAAACACGGTGAATCTGAACACCTGAAAGTGCTTCGCGAAGCAACAAAAGATATGCCCGACCCGGACTTCAAGAGTAAAGTAGCCCGTATCTATGTGTGCCCTTATGTGAATACGGTAGATTAAGAGAGGCTGGGCTTTCTCTGTTTAGTGATCGCAAACTTTACCGGTGTCAACGGTAAAGCCGTTGGCTGTGTCCATGAATTTCCCTTTTCTTTCAAGAAAGAGGACGAGTGTATCTGCGTCCATGCCATCGGCTGAGCAAGCAAAAAAACGAGCTTCTTTTCCAAAGCGCCGGATAATATCCGCTTTTAACGATTCTTCTGTATAAGTATGTCCCTCCATCATATGAAGTACTTCATGTGCATGTATTTCTGCCATAATTGTATTTGGTATTAATTTATCGATACAAAAATACGGGGTCTTTAATGATAAAAATGTAACAAATGTTACTATTGCCTTTTTGTGAAAGAACAATTTTTTTTCATCCCGGTATTACGCCATATTTCCAACATCACTATGAATCAAAAAAAACATAAGTATGAATTCAGAAAAACATAAGTATGAATTCAAAAAATCATACTTATGTTTTTTATGCCCTAAATACACATTGATTTTCAAATGTGAAAAAA
>DAIPZX010000023.1:0-12743 GCA_036781995.1 Massilibacteroides sp.
CTGCACCCCTGCGATATGAAACTGGACTAAACTATAAGTATTGAAATGAAAAATTTAAATCTACATCATCACCATCATTGTATAACGGACATCGTTCGGTAGGCTGTGTGGTATGTAGATACTTGGATAATATAAATAAGGCTTGCCGTGTAGGTGAGCCTTTTTTTGTGCATATTTATAAATAAAACAAAATAGACATGTTAAGAATCGCGGTTCAGTCCAAAGGTCGTTTATACGATGAAACAATGCTTTTGTTAGAAGAGGCGGGTATCAAATTGAATAAAGGTAAGCGCGTATTGCTATTATCTGCCAAGGATTTTCCGGTAGAAGTGCTTTTTCTACGGGATGACGATATTCCACAGTCGGTTGCCGATGGTGTGGCGGATGTAGGTATTGTAGGGGAGAACGAGTATGTTGAAAAAGGGGGACAGGCGGAATTAATCAAACGTCTTGGTTTTAGTAAATGCCGTTTGTCGCTGGCTATACCTAAGGATGAGGTGTATAATGGCGTGGAATGGTTTGAAGGCAAAACGGTGGCTACTTCCTATCCGGGTATTCTGGCTGCTTATTTGAAGGAAAATAACGTGAACGCAAAGCTGCACATCATTACCGGTTCGGTAGAGATTGCTCCGGGTATTGGTTTGGCAAATGCTATTTTCGACATCGTGAGTTCGGGAAGTACCTTGGTTAGTAATCGCCTGAAAGAGGTTGAGGTAGTCATGAGTAGCGAGGCTTTGCTGATTGCCAATAAAAACCTGACTGACGAGAAAAAGGCAATATTAAACGAACTTTTGTTCCGCTTTGCCTCAATACAGGAAGCCGAAGGGAAAAAATATGTGTTGCTGAATGCGCCGAGAGAAAATCTGAATGAAATAATTCAGGTTTTGCCCGGAATGAAAAGTCCTACGGTTACGCCATTGGCAGATAGCGAATGGGTTTCTATCCAGTCGGTCATCGCGGAGAAACATTTTTGGGAGATTATCGGAAAACTAAAATCTTTAGGGGCGGAAGGTATTTTAGTATTGCCTATTGAAAAAATGATTTTATGATACGCGTAACAGATGATATACAATGCATACCTTTGTGTCTGTGAGAAAAGAATACAAAAATGGAAGTAATTAAATATCCGGATAGAAGCCGATGGGCTGAATTAGCTAAACGTCCTGCACTGGATGTGAGCACACTGTTTGAGACAGTTAATTCTGTGTTGGCAGAGGTGCGGGCAGGGGGAGACCGGGCGGTGAAGGCGTATGAAGAAAAGTTTGACAACGTGATATTGGAAAACCTGCGTGTTTCTGAAGACGAGATCAAGGCAGCCGGGGCGAACGTTCCGGATGAATTGAAACAAGCGATCAAAACAGCTTATACTAATATCTCCTGTTTCCATGCGTCACAGAAGTTTACCGGCAGGAAAGTAGAGACAACCGCCGGTGTTACCTGCTGGCAAAAGGCGGTGGCTATCGAGAAAGTCGGGCTTTATATTCCCGGAGGTACGGCTCCGCTATTTTCAACCGTGTTGATGCTTGCCGTTCCGGCTCAGATCGCGGGATGTAAAGAGATTGTACTTTGTACGCCACCCGATAAAAAAGGAAATGTACACCCCGCTATTCTGTTTGCGGCCGAGACTGCCGGTGTGCATAAAATCGTCAAAGCCGGTGGTATACAAGCTATCGCGGCTATGGCATACGGTACTGAGTCTGTGCCGAAAGTGGATAAAATATTCGGACCGGGCAATCAATATGTGACGGCTGCCAAGCAATTGGTCAGTTTGAAAGATGTAGCGATTGATATGCCGGCGGGACCGTCTGAAGTGCAGGTAATTGCCGATGAAACGGCTGATCCGGATTTTATCGCGGCGGATTTTCTGTCACAGGCAGAACATGGAGTGGACAGTCAGTCTGTTTTGGTGACTACAGACGAAACCTTGATTCCTCGTGTAGAAGCAGCCATAAGCAGCCAACTGAATGAATTGCCCCGCAAAGAAATTACTGCCAAAGCGCTTGTGCATAGCCGTATTATCTTGTTGAAAGATATGGATGAGGTGATTGATTTTACGAATCTCTATGCGCCGGAACACCTGATTATTCAAACGAAAGAATACGCTGCTCTGGCGGAGCGTGTGGAGAATGCAGGAAGTGTTTTCTTAGGAGCTTACACGCCTGAAAGCGCGGGTGATTATGCTTCGGGTACGAACCATACGCTGCCCACCAATGGATATGCCCGTGCTTATAGTGGTGTGAACCTGGATAGTTTTGTTAAGAAGATTACCTTTCAGGAGATCACTGCCGATGGGATATGCAATCTCGGTGATACGATCCGTGTGATGGCGGCGAATGAACAACTCGAAGCGCACCGAAATGCGGTAACTGTAAGACTAAATACGCTATGACAGAACTGAATAAATTAGTAAGACAAAGCGTGCTGAAGATGAAACCGTATTCTTCCGCGCGAGACGAATACCAAGGCGAAGCATCTGTCTTTCTGGATGCAAACGAGAATCCGTTTAACACACCATACAATCGCTATCCCGATCCGCTGCAATGGGCGGTAAAGGAGAAAATCGCCTTGCTTAAAGGTGTACGCAAAGAGAATATATTGTTGGGGAACGGTAGTGATGAGCCTATTGACCTGCTTATACGGGCGTTTTGTGATCCGGGTAAGGATGCGATAACCTCTATTACACCCTCTTACGGTATGTATGAAGTATCGGCTGAGGTCAATAATGTGGCGTTTCGTAAGGTAAAGCTGACAGCCGATTTTGAATTGGATGCCGATGAACTGCTTCGTGTGGCGGGAGAAGACACTAAGTTGATTTATCTTTGTTCGCCCAATAATCCGACGGGAAATACACTTAGTCGCAAAGCCATTCATCAGGTTTTGGCTGCTTTTCACGGGTTAGTGGTGGTGGATGAGGCTTATATTGATTTTTCTTCCGAACGTTCTTACCTCAGTGAACTGGATCAATATCCCAATCTGGTTGTATTGCAAACTTTCTCAAAGGCATGGGGGGCAGCGGCTATACGTTTGGGAATGGCGTTTGCTTCGCCGGAGATTATCGGCTTGCTTAATAAGATAAAATACCCTTATAATATTAACCAACTGACACAGGAACACGCTCTCCGTTTACTTGCGGACGAGAACAAGATGAAGGAACAACTGGTTTTAATATTAAAGGGGCGTACTTTATTAGAACGACGGCTCCGTGAACTGCCTTGTGTGGAAATGATTTATCCTTCTGATGCTAATTTTATTCTTGTGCGTGTCACGGATGCGAATGGAATTTATAATCGTTTGGTTAAAGAAGGAATTATCGTGCGCAACCGTACGAACGTGACGTTGTGTGAGGGATGCCTGCGCATTACAATCGGTACGGAGGAGGAAAATGAACAGTTAATAAACGAATTGGAGAAAATACAATCATGAAAAGGGCTTTGTTTATCGACCGGGACGGAACGCTGGTTATGGAACCCCCTGTAGATTATCAACTGGATAGTCTTGAAAAACTGGAGTTCTATCCAAAAGTGTTTCGCAATCTGCATTTCATACGTAAACAGCTTGACTTTGACTTTGTGATGGTCAGCAATCAGGATGGGTTGGGAACAGATTCATTCCCTGAAGATACTTTCTGGCCGGCGCATAACCTGATGATGAAAACATTGGAAGGAGAGGGTATCCGGTTTGACGATGTCTTGCTTGATCCGTCTTTCCCCGAAGATAATTCGCCTAATCGCAAACCGCGTACCGGTATGTTTGGTAAATACCTCGGTGGGGAATATGATCTGGCGAACAGTTTCGTGATCGGCGATCGTCTTACGGATGTGGAACTTGCCGCGAATCTTGGCGCAAAGGCTGTCTGGTTACGCAGTCCGGAAGGTGCTGACGCTGAATTGAAGGCTTACACCCGTGAACTTCACCCTGTTTTGATTACGGACGACTGGGATAAAATTACCGAATATCTTTTTGCCGGCGAACGTACTGCTACTGTGCAACGCACTACTCGCGAAACGGATATTTATATCTCCCTGAATCTGGATGGAAGTGGCAAGACAGACGTTTCCACCGGATTGAACTTTTTTGATCACATGCTCGACCAGATCGGCAAACATTCCGGTATGGATCTGACTGTCCGTGTAAAAGGAGACCTACAGGTAGACGAGCATCATACAATTGAAGATACAGCTATTGCGCTTGGCGAAACTTTGTTAAAAGCGCTTGGCAACAAACGGGGTATCGAGCGTTATGGTTATTGCCTGCCGATGGACGATTGCCTTTGTTCTGTGGCGCTTGATTTCGGCGGACGTCCCTGGTTGGTTTGGGATGCGACGTTTCATCGCGAACGGGTAGGGGATATGCCGACTGAGATGTTTCTGCACTTTTTCAAGAGTCTGAGTGACGCTGCCCGCATGAATCTGAATATAAAAGCGGAAGGAGAGAACGAACATCACAAAATAGAAGGTATCTTTAAGGCCTTGGCGCGATCAATCCGTATGGCGATTCGCCGTGATGTTTATAATTTTACGCTACCAAGCACAAAAGGAGTTTTATGATAAAAATAGGCACAACGCTGCTTGTGGGAGCCCTGCTCCTTGCGTCATGCAGCAAAGACGATGATGATAAACTGGAGGGAAAATGGCAACTCCGGCAAGTTGAGGAAAGCGGTCAGGTAACGCCTGTAGATACTGTTTTCTACAATTTCCAGAATTCGCTGTTCATGTATCAGATCTATGAACCGGCTACCGATGGCATGAAGCATCGTTACGGTTACAAAACGATTGAGGCAGAGAAACAATTGCTTCTGGAACTGGAAAAAGATGACAATTTTCTTCCTTCGACAGATTGGGATAGCATAAAAGAAACGTTTACTATCGAACGGCTGAAAGGGAAAGAACTGATACTTCTCAGAAACGATAAACGGTATATCTTCCGTAAATTCTGATCTCAGAAGAAAAGGAGGTTTCCTTTGTAAATCGAATCGTCGTCACTGCGTTTGTGATGACGACGATTCGATCTTACTTGACGCCAGGATGACAAATTAATGAAATCTTATCATTTCCGAACAATTACGCTTTCATGCTGAGTTGAATGCGCTTGCGTCCCAAATCAACACTCAAGACTTTTACAGTGACGTGTTGATGGATAGATACCACCTCTGTCGGATCGCTTACGAAGCGATCTGCCAGTTCAGAGATATGTACCAGTCCGTTTTCCTTTACACCTACATCAACAAAGCACCCGAAGTTGGTAATATTAGTCACTATACCGGGTAATACCTGTCCTTCATGCAAGTCTTCAATAGTCTTGATCGTAGGGTCGAATGAAAACACTTGTATCGCCTGGCGCGGATCTCTGCCCGGCTTGTCCAATTCTTCCATGATATCCTGTAGGGTAGGGATTCCTACCTGATCGGATACGTATTTTTTGAGGTCTAATTTCTTTTTAAGTTCTTTGTTCTTGATCAGGTCTTCCACTGTGCATTGCAGATCGGCTGCCATCTGCTCCACTACGGGATAACTTTCCGGATGTACCGCAGAATTATCCAACGGGTTTTTACCATCTTGTATACGAAGGAAACCGGCGCATTGTTCGAATGCTTTTTCGCCCATACGAGGCACCTTGAGTAGTTCCCGGCGACTCTTGAAAGCACCGTGCTCGGTACGGTATTCCACTATGTTTTTTGCCAATGTAGGGCCAAGACCGGAGATATAGGTCAACAGATGTTTGCTGGCAGTATTAACATTGACGCCTACTGCATTGACGCAACTTTCTACAGTTTGGTCGAGGCTCTTTTTCAAAGCACCCTGATCCACATCGTGCTGATACTGTCCTACACCAATGCTTTTCGGATCAATCTTCACCAATTCAGCCAAAGGATCCATCAGACGGCGTCCGATGCTGATTGCGCCGCGTACGGTAACGTCATAACTGGGAAATTCCTCACGAGCGATGGGAGAGGCAGAATAGATAGACGCTCCGTTTTCACTAACGACAAACACCTGCACTTTACGATCGTAGCGGATGTCGGTAATGAACTTTTCCGTCTCACGGCTTGCCGTTCCGTTGCCGATAGCGATAGCCTCGATAGCGTATGTTTCTACAAGATGTGCCACTTTAGAGGCGGCTTTGCTGCGTTCGTTTTGTGGCGGATTGGGATAAATCGTTTCGTTATGCAGCAATGTACCCTGTGCATCCAGACAAACCAACTTACAGCCTGTACGATAACCCGGGTCAACGCCAAGCACACGCTTCTGTCCGAGCGGCGCGGCAAGGAGTAATTGTTTCAGATTCTCGGCGAAGACACGGATTGCTTCTTCGTCTGCTTTTGTTTTGCTGATATTAGCGTATTCTGTTTCTATCGATGGTTTGAGTAAGCGTTTGAAAGCATCTTCTACGGCCGTTTCGACGTGCCCGGAGGCTTCGCCACGTCCCTTTACGAAACGATGTTTGAGCCGGTCTATGCAATTGTCTGTATCCGGAGAGATGCTTACGCGCAGAATTCCTTCGGCTTCACCCCGGCGTAAGGCAAGCAAACGATGAGAGGTGGTTCGTTTTAAGGGCTCGGAGAAATCGAAATAATCCTGGTATTTGGCGCCTTCCTCTTCTTTGCCTTTGATTACTTTAGCGGTAATCAGGGCTGTCCGTTCGAAACTGTTGCGAATAGTATTACGGGCGTCTTCATTTTCATTCACCCATTCGGCGATGATATCACGGGCGCCTTGAAGAGCTTCGCCTTCGTTCTTTACCTCTTCGTTCAGGAAAGGAAGTATGCGCGTTGAAAGATCACGTTCGTTTTGTGTGAAAACGATTTCCGCCAACGGCTCCAGTCCTTTTTTGCGTGCGATCTCCGCTTTCGTTTGTCGCTTAGGTTTATAGGGGAGGTAGAGGTCTTCCAGCTCAGTGGCATCCCACGATTCTTCAATTCGCTTCTTCAGCTCGGCGGTGAGTTTGCCTTGTTCCTCGATGGAGGTAAGTATCGTGTTTTTGCGTTTTTCTATTTCTGTGAGTTTGTCGAGGTGGTCTTTGATCTGACCGATCTGCACTTCGTCCAATCCTCCTGTTGCTTCCTTCCGGTAGCGGCTGATGAAAGGGATCGTAGCTCCTTCACCAAGTAATTCGATCGTTTTGTTTATCTGTCTTTCCGGGATATTCAGTTCCCGAGAGATAAGCGTATGAAATAAAGTATTCATGTTAGTTGGATTATTTTCGCTGTCTGCCTCTTGGATTTGCCGGATGTTTACCCATTGGTCGTCCTCCGCGTCCTCTTCTCTGTCTGTTCTTTTCAGGTTCGTAGAGAGGTGCTTCACCGATAGTAGGGTCTACGGGAATTTTATATACAGTTTTTTGCAGGAATTCTTCGATCTTGCTGAAAGAGAATTGTTCTTCTACCGATACGAATGTGATAGCAAGCCCTTCGCCTCCCGTACCGCGAGCCGTGCGTCCGATACGGTGAACGTAATCTTCCGGATCGTGTGGTATGTCAAAGTTGACTACTAATCTGATGTCGTTGATATCTATCCCGCGGGATACGACATCTGTCGCTACGAGTATGTCGATCCGCCCGTTCTTAAACTCCTTCATCACTTCTTCGCGCTGACTTTGTTCCAGATCGGAGTGCATGGCGGCAACATTAAATTTCAGGCGCTTGAGAGTAGAGGCGAGTTCTTTTACTTTGAGTTTTGAGGAGGAGAAGATGATAACTCGCTGTGGACGGCTTTCCATGAATAGGCTTTGCAGGATCGCAATTTTCTGTGGTTCGTAGCAAATATAAGCTGTCTGCATAATGGACTCGGGCGGTCGTGAGATGGCGATTTTTACTTCTTCCGGATTTTTAAGTATGCCTTTCGCCAGCGTGCGAATCTTAGGTGGCATAGTGGCGGAAAACATGATTGTCTGGCAGTTTTTCGGCAATTCCTTGTAAATAGACATGATGTCATCAAAGAAACCCATGTCGAGCATACGGTCTGCTTCATCAAGAATAAAGAAAGAAACGTGCGAGAAATCAATATTGCCGAGTTTCATATGGCAAAGCAATCGCCCGGGAGTGGCGATTATGATATCGGCACCCATTTCTATGCCTCGCTTTTGTTGTTCCCAGGCTATGCCATCCGTACCTCCGTAAACTGCTACGGCAGAAACCGGAACAAAATAGGTGAAACCTTCTATCTGTTGGTCTATCTGCTGTGCCAGTTCTCTCGTGGGAGCCATGATGATGGCATTTATTCGGTTCGAGTCGTGGCGGCCCTTACTCAGTTCATTGATTACCGGAAGTACATAGGCCGCGGTTTTACCTGTACCTGTTTGAGCACAGGCAATTACATCTTTTCCTTCTAAAATAATCGGGATAGTGAGCTCCTGTACGGGAGTAGTTTCCTGAAAGTTCATGGCGTCCAGTCCATCCAAAACGGCATCTTCAAGCTCTAATTCATCAAATCTCATGTGTAATATGTAATATATATAGCGTAAAGATAAACATAATTAACGTTTCTTGTAGTAACGTTGATAGATATTGTCATATACGCCGTTTTTCTTAATCTGTTCAATCCAGTTGTTCAGGCTGTCTAAAAGGATTGGTGCGTCTTTTCTTACCACCCAGGATTGTAGTTGAGTGAAGCTGATGTCTGTATCGATGTCTATCTGCGGGTATATGCTTTGATAAGTTTTCGCTATTTGCTGGTCGCATACGGCGTAGTCTATTTCTCCTTTAGCCACTCTGATGATGAGTTGTTCTTCAGAGTAGGTATGTTCTTCCATCACATCAATTGAGTCTCCTATTTCATCTTCCAGATTGTGTATGCGGATCAGGGCAGGAGATCCTTCGGGTATATAGAGTTTTTTCTTTGCCAGGTCAAGCTGCGTTCGTATCAGTGGAATACTGTCATTATCTGACCGTTGCACCAATACTTGTTTATTCAGTACGATCGGATCCGAGAACAGGAACTCTTCTCTTTTATCCGATGTAACAGGTATATTTTGCGCGATAATGTCATACTTTCCTTCTGCCAATTGCTTGAAACTATCCGACAACCGATTGCCTAAACCGATCTGTACTTCCAGACCGGATATATTGGAAATAGCCTGACTCAATTCATATTGAAAGCCTTCAATCGTATCTCCTGAGATATAATAGCCTGATTGATTGTATTCGGTAATGATACGCAGAATACCCTCATGCTTAATTTCCGGATAATCTCGTGCGATTTTATCCTTGTTAAGTGTATGCCGCAGCCCGACCATAGCCGCGATAACAGCAAAAAGAAGAACTATGTAAACGATCAGTAATCTTTTGGCTTTCATTTGTGGGCGAACGGGTTAGTTATTGAAATTAACAGAAAAACCAATCTTCAGGTGCATCGGATTGAGTGGGTAACTTGCCAGAGAGAAATAATTCGGATCAGTAAATAAAGTACTTATATTATACATCATCAGGAAGAAACGTGTTTGTTTAAGGTGAAAGTTGATGTAAGCATTAACTAAAGGATAGTTGCCCACCTTCATTTCTTTGCCTTCCCGTTGTAGTTGGAATTGCTGTGTGGCCGGCTCATAGTAAGGAGCGTCGTATTCAGTGAAATAATGCGCGTCAGCTCCGATTTGCACGGTTAGTACCTTTGCCAGTTTTGTTGCCAGGTAAATATTGGAATAAGCCGTGATTTCAGGTAAGGGCAGTTCTTTCTTTTCGCTACTTAACTGATAGGCTACTTCATTTTCCCAACCGAACGCTTTGTAATGGAAATCCTGCTTTACTCTGGCAGTAACCACCTGAATATTATTAGCGGATTGCTCCGGCTTGCCATCGGCATTGAAGAATACATAATTCTCAATGCTTTCAACCCCGGCAGACAGGGTTGTTTTGGTTGCCTCTATTTTTGCTTCACCACCAACATATATTTGTTTTGTGTTCTTTAGATTGTTTTCCCACCAGAAATAACGGGAATAAAAATGCCTTTGATAGAAAGCCGGAGTAACGTTTTTTATGTATCCGTTTGCTTTTAATGACAGCTCTTTATTCAGTAAATTGAACTTAGTCTGTAATTCGCCGGTCAAACGAAATTCTCCCAGGTCATCACCAACGATGCTCAGTTCGCCGCGGGCATTATAAGTCAGCAGGCTTCCTTGTCTTTTGTATAGCTCTGCGCCGATATAGGTTGAAGATTCACTATAATCCTGTACAAGCGGAAATTCTAATGACTCAGGGGCAGGAGATAATTCCCATTCTTCAGGCTTTATAGGAAAATTCTTCAGATCTTCCGGCTGGGATTGTAATCTGAACTTGCGTTGTTCTAACCGGACGAACGCGGTCAATCCGAGCTTAACCCAATCCTGAAATCCTTCCCGGAGAGAAAGCGCAAATGTGTTTTTGTAATTCCACGAAGAGGCTCTATCATTTAGTTCAGGATCAAAATTGTATATAGCCGGATAATTTGAGTCAATTGCTTTGGTGTTGCTTGAATAAAAACGCTTTCTGTTATCTTCGTATTCGAATGTGTGGATAATACTTGATACGGGTACAAATATTTCTTTAGAATTACCTTCTTCACCCACTTCATCTATTGTTCTGGTAAATCCTAAATTATAACGATGTGTCAGGTAATACTGTTTGTTTCTCACCCGGTTCCATACTGAATTGTAACGTGTGGGAATGTCTTTGGACTTACGGAGCTGTCCGTTTTGCAGATTGTTGTCCGGGTCTCTGATATATTTGGGGTCTTCTATCCCTCCATTTTCATTAATTACGAAATGGTGGTTGCTTAAATAGGCGTTTAGTTCATACCGGTCGCTTCTATAGCTTCCAAACAATCTGTAGCTAACCAGCTTTGTTCCGTTTGAGTCATAGAATCCACGTCCGTATATATAATCAAAATCACCACCGATATTAATTTTTTTTCCGAAGTTTGTTGTCAATACTGCTTTGAACCGTTCCTCTTTGTTGACGCTGGCTCCCCCGAAAGTATAAGTAACATTAGAATAAGGTGTCTTCGCATCATAAAACAAGACATTTACCGGGGTGTATTTATAATAATTGTATCCGTCTGCAAAAATAAAATCATTAGCTTCCGCCCTTTCGGAAAAAATACGACTTTGCGCCGGAGAGCCTATATTCCCCAAATAACCAACAGAGAGCCCGTATCCATCTACTAATGTACTGTTGGCATAGTTCAGTTTATTGGTATCCATTGGAGCTATGTAAGCATCTCCAATATCTTTTGTGAGTGAATAACCGATAATCCGTTTGTTTTTTAATTCTGTACTGTCTGTAAACAGCAGGCTGTCCGGCAAAGCATTTTGTGATGAAGAAAGGTTTGAAAGAGAAAAGTTCCCTCGCTGTCCGCCACCACCTCGTTGCGCATGAGATGCTGTTGCTGATATAAACAGGATAATGAATATGTATAAGCTATACTTCATGGGGTGCAAAGATAAAAGAAAAGGGCATTTCTGCGAAAGAAACGCCCTTCATTATAATCTTTTAGCAGAGACTATATTTTCTGAATAATCTCCATTCCTTTTTTTATTGCTGCCTCATTCATCGGAATAAGCTTATGGTGACGCTCAGGTAGTGATTTCTTTAACCCCAGCAGCACATTTTCTATCTTAACCATGGGCGAAACTTTCAATAGCCCACCTAAGATAAGCATATTAAATGCTTTTTCATTCTGCATTGCGGTTACAGCATCCATTGCATCCACCCGATAAACTTCTATATCTGTTCTTTTTACCGGTGTGTGAATTCCGTATCCATCATAAATAAGGATACCTCCCGGCTTCACTTTACTTTCAAACTTATCTAATGAAGGTTGGTTTAAAATGATTGCGATATCATATTCGTTCAGAATTGGCGAACTGATCGGGTCGTCACTTAATATAACAGTCACATTGGCTGTCCCGCCGCGTTGTTCTGGTCCGTATGAAGGCATCCAACTTACTTCTTTTCCTTCCATGAGGCCGGAATAGGCAAGAATTTTTCCCATAGACAATACACCTTGCCCTCCGAACCCTGCTATTATAATTTCCTTTTTCATTCGTACAAGCATTTAGTATTAATCCACATTCTTTAAATCTCCTAACGGATAGGCAGGAAACATGTTTTCTTCCATCCATTTGTTTGATTGAGCCGGTGTCATTTTCCATCCGGAAGAGCAGGTCGACACAAATTCCACTACAGAAGTTCCTTTACCCATCATTGAGTTTTCAAAAGCTTTACGAAGCATTTTTTTTGCTTTTCTTACTGCTGCAGGGCTTTGTACGCTTTGGCGGGTTACAAGGCAGGTGCCATCAAGTTGTGCTAATAAATTGGCTATTTTGAGTGGATACCCATTCAAATTGATGTCACGCCCGTAAGGAGTTGTAGAAGTCGACATATGTTCAAGTGTAGTAGGAGACATCTGTCCGCCCGTCATTCCATAGATAGCATTATTGACAAACACAATGACAATATTTTCTCCCCGGTTTGCGGCGTGAATTGTTTCAGCGGTCCCGATGGCTGCTAAATCACCATCTCCCTGATAAGTGAAAATCATTTTTTCAGGATTGAGTCGTTTCGCTGCTGTGGCAACGGCAGGTGCACGACCATGAGCTGCTTCTATCCAGTCTATATCCAGATAGTTATAGGCAAATACGGCACATCCTACCGGAGATATTCCGATTGTTTTTTCTTTCATGCCCATCTCTTCAACAACTTCCGCGATCAGTTTATGAATTACTCCATGACTACAACCAGGACAATAATGCATCGGGGCATCATTCATTAATTC
>DAIPZX010000024.1:0-12547 GCA_036781995.1 Massilibacteroides sp.
TAAGTGGTGTATAAGTAATTGAATATCAAAGTCAATAATCGCTGAATAGTTACATCTATTTTTATATATGTTATAATTTCTTAATAGCAACCAGTTTTTCGGATTGATCCTCTTTAAATACGTTTGCCCTGAAGGATGTAAATATTGCTTTTTCCTATGTAATGATGTTTTTATGCGTGGTAAGCCTTTACGTATTGAAACAATTCTTTGATTTAAACCAGAGGCAATCCGTAGCTTTTAAAGATGTTTTCAGCCCGATCTACTTCCTCCTTCGTTGGGGGAAGTACTTCTTTTAGTTGGTATCTGGCTCCGATCTGTTCCCATTTGTGTATACCCATTTGGTGGAAGGGGAGGATGTCTACCCGTTGTACTGTAGGAAGAGTCGATACATATTTTGCCCATTGGTGCAGGTCGGCTTCATCATCAGAATAGCCGGGAACAAGTACATAACGTACCCATATCGGTTTTTGTATTTCTGTGAGGTAATCAATAAATTGCAGCGTGGGTTTGAGTGGCTTTGCGGTCAGGCTTTGGTATTTATCGGGGTTGATGTGTTTTATATCCAATAAAATAAGGTCGGTATAGTTTAATACTTCCTTGATTTGATCATTCAGGAGATAACCGGACGTGTCTATGGCTGTGTGTATGCCGTCTGCCCGGCAAAGTTTGAATAAGTCAAGAATAAAGCCGGGTTGGAGTAGGGGTTCTCCGCCGGAGATCGTTATGCCTCCATTGCGAATGAAACCTTTTACCTTGCTGATTTCCTTAAATGCCTCTTCCGGAGTCATTTCATGCGCGTAGTTTTTCGCATTCCAGGTGTCCGGATTGTGGCAATACAGGCAACGAAGCGGACAACCTTGCATAAAAAATACAAAGCGTATTCCCGGACCGTCTTTGGTTCCGAATGATTCGAAAGAGTGGATATGACCTGTCATGATAGAAATAGCGAGACGTGCAGAGACGCACGTCTCGCTACTGTATTGGGTTGTTAAATAGCAGTTGCTATCGTTCTGTTGATTACGTCCAATTGTTGTTCGCGTGTCAGTTTGACGAAGTTAACGGCATAACCGGAAACGCGGATCGTTAATTGAGGATATTCTTCCGGATGTTCCATCGCGTTGATCAATAGCTGACGGTCGAAGATGTTTACATTTAAATGGTGTCCCGTCTGAAGGAAATAACCATCCAATAGTCCGCAAAGGTTTTGCGCTTCTTCGTCTTTGTTCTTTCCTAATGTATTCGGCGTAATGGCGAATGTATAGGAGATACCATCGTTGGCATGTTCAAATGGAAGTTTGGATACGGAAGCTAATGAAGCTACAGCTCCTTTCGTGTCGCGTCCGTGCATTGGGTTTGCTCCCGGTGCAAACGGAGTACCGCTACGACGTCCGTCAGGTGTGTTTCCTGTTTTCTTTCCGTAAACCACATTGGAGGTAATGGTCAATACGGATTGTGTAGGAATCGCATCTTTATACATTTTGCGTTTGCGGATTTTGTTCATGAACAATTCCACGATCTTAACGGCAAACTGGTCTGTATTGTCGTCGTTATTTCCGAAAGGAACATATTCTTTTTCGTTTACATAGTCTACGGCATCCCCTTCTTCGTCTCTGACAATACGTACCTTTCCGTATTTGATCGCGGCGAATGAGTCGGCGATAATCGAAAGTCCGGATACACCAAAAGCTTGTGTGCGTACGATATCCACATCATGCAGTGCCATTTCTAGGGCTTCGTATGAGTATTTATCGTGCATGTAGTGAATGATGTTCAATGCCTTTACGTAGGTTTCCGCTACCCAATCGAGTGTACGATCGAATTTTTCCCATACTTCATCAAATTCCAGATAGTCACCGGATACTTTCTCTACCCAATGTTTGGGTAATACCTGCGCTTTTGTTATTTCATCCTTACCACCGTTAATCGTGTAAAGCAAAGATTTAGGCAGATTGGCACGGGCGCCAAAGAATTGCATCTGATGACCGATACGCATAGGGGATACACAGCAAGCGATACCATAATCATCGCCTAATTGCGGGCGCATTAAATCGTCGTTTTCATATTGAAGAGAAGACGTGTCGATAGAAACCTTCGCACAATACCTTTTCCAGGCTTCCGGCAAGCGGTCACTCCAAAGAATGGTCAGATTGGGTTCGGGAGCCGGACCCAAGTTGTAAAGCGTATGCAGCATACGGAAACTATTTTTGGTGACCATGGAGCGTCCCTTGTTGGTCATACCTCCGATTGATTCTGTTACCCAAACCGGATCGCCGGAGAATAGTTCGTTGTATTCGTTCGTGCGGAGGAATCTGACGATACGAAGTTTCATAACGAAATGATCCATTAATTCCTGTGCTTCTTGCTCTGTCAGTGTTCCGTTTTTAAGATCACGCTCGATATAGATATCAAGGAATGTAGTCACACGTCCGAGGCTCATCGCTGCTCCGTTCTGGTCTTTAATAGCTGCCAGATAAGCAAAATAAGTCCATTGGATAGCTTCTTTGGCACTACTTGCCGGATTAGAAATGTCAAATCCATAAGATGCAGCCATACGTTTTAATGCCTTCAATGCCTGAATCTGCGAACTTAACTCTTCACGTAAGCGGATCAAATCATCCGTCATGACGATCGGATCGCATTCTTTGAAGCGTTTTTGACGTTCGTTTAATAAACGGTCTACACCATACAGTGCTACACGGCGGTAGTCTCCGATAATACGTCCGCGTCCGTAAGCGTCAGGCAGTCCGGTTAATAAACCGTTACTTCTGGCACGACGGATACTGTCGGTATAAGCAGAGAATACACCTTCGTTATGCGTTTTGCGATATTTGGAAAATATCTCTGTTGTTATAGGGTCTAATTGGTAGCCATATTCTTCCAGACTTTGCTGTACCATGCGTAAACCGCCATTGGGGAATATCGCTCTTTTAAGCGGTTTGTCAGTCTGTAGTCCGACTATTTTTTCGAGTGCTTGATCTATATATCCTGCTCCGTAGGCATCGATCTGAGAAGGGATTTTAGTTTCTGCATCATAAATACCGTTTTCCTTTTCTTTGACAAACATTTTGCAGAGATCTGCCCATAGTTTATTAGTCGCTTCGGTTGGTAATTCCAGAAAACTTTCGTCTTCTGTGTATTCTGTGTAATTTTTTAGAATAAAGTCGTTAACATCGATTGTTTCTTTCCACTTTGTTCCTTGAAAATCTTTATACGCATCCATTGCTATCTATAATTTTGTTTAAAAGATGCGCAAATGTATGCAATATAAAAAAGTGTCACAATCCCTATATAATATGACTTATATAGGGAATATACCTAAATGCAATGATTTTTATGTTGTTAAGCATAGTTGTTAAACATAGTTATTTTTTCAAATGAGTGAAAAAACGAACTATTTCTCCTGCCCACAGTACAACTGAAGTACCGGCAACGATGATTCCCCAGTCTTCCCAACTTAGAGGAACAACGTTGAACATCTGTCCTCCGAATGTTACAATAAGATATTGTCCTACAAGGATTAAAAGCGAAACGAAGAGAAATACCTTACTGTCTTTTATATCGTTGAATGCTGATTTTTTATCACTGTATGCTTTTGCGTTAAACATGTTCCAGAACTGAAGCATAACGAAGATGGTAAAGAACATAGACAGTTCATAAGCCGAAAGGGTGCCGTCTTGATAGAAATAGAGTAAAATGCCTACAAGTAGCAGCACGAAAAGGATGCCTACACCGAATATATTATAAGCCATTTCTTTCGTAATGATAAAATCACCGTTAGCACCGCTTTTACGTGGCTTATCTTTCATCACGTGTTGTTGAGGGGGTAATGAGGCAAGAGCCGCTGCCGCGAATGTATCCATGATCAGGTTTACCCATAGCATCTGTGTTACCGTAAGGGGGGATTCCGTACCCAGAATCGATCCGACTAATACAATAATACATGCCGCGACATTAATCGTCAATTGGAACAATAGGAATTTTTGAATATTCCGGTAAAGCGAACGTCCCCACATCACCGCGCGTGTGATACTGCTGAACGAATTGTCTATGATGGTAATATCGCTGGCTTCTTTGGCAACCGACGTTCCGTCTCCCATAGAAAGTCCTACCTGAGCTGCTTTCAATGCCGGCGCGTCGTTCGTACCGTCTCCGGTAACGGCTACAACAGCGTCTTTTTGCTGTAGTAACTGAACAAGCCTTTGTTTGTCGGTAGGGCGGGCGCGACACATGATCTTAAGATCAAGAACACGATCAAGTGCTTCTTCATCACTTAATGCTTCAAATCCCGGTCCGGTAATGATATTGTTGTCCGTGTCTTTTTCCGGTTCCCAAATACCAATCTGACGTCCTATTTCTTTTGCTGTTCCCGGCGTATCTCCCGTTACGATCTTAACTGAAATACCTGCGTCCAAACAGCTTTTTACCGCATCCGGAACGTCTGCACGAACAGGATCTGAAATGGCAACGATACCCAGATAGGTCAAGTCTGTATCCGGAACCAATCTGCCTTCGCTAAAGAAACTTCCGCTATGCTGATCATCTATGATCTGATAAGCAAATCCCAATGTACGCATCGCCTGATTTTGGTAGTCGAGTAATTGTTGTTCGATACCGGCTTTGGTTTCTGCTACGGATTTATAGCCATCTCCGGTAGCTACACGTTTGCAGTTGGCAAGTACAATTTCCGGAGCTCCTTTTACGTAAAGTACTTTTTTTCCTAACAATGGAGAGGCTACCACCGTAGCCATGTATTTACGTTCGGTAGAAAAAGTCAATTGTTCGACGATGGGCGCGTTTTCCCGGAAGGTCAGGTAGTTCTGATGCTGACTGTGCAGCCATAACAATAAGGCGGCTTCTGTGGGATTACCCAGCGTTTTTATTTTCTCTTCGGAAAAATCCAGGTAAGCCGTTGAGTTGACAGCTATCCCTTCTTTTATCAGATTACTTAGTTCGTCGTCTTTTAATTCTTGATTGTGCAGATTGTAGAAGTTGGTTTTGTAAACCTGCATTTGGTTTTGAGTAAGTGTGCCCGTTTTGTCGGTGCAGATAACCGTTGTTGCTCCCATTGTTTCGCAAGCATGCATCTTACGAACCAGATTGTTTGTTTTTAACATCCGGTTCATACTCAGCGCCAGACTTAATGTTACACTCATCGGCAAGCCTTCCGGCACGGAAACCACGATCAGCGTAACCGCAATCATGAATATATTCAGTATATGACTGACCATATCCATTAACGGAAGGTTGGACTGGGTCAGAAACATTTTGGCAACCAATGCGACAAATGTCGCTCCTGCAATTGTGTACCCGGCTTTGCTGATCATGCCGGCAAGTCCTTTTAATTGGATCTGAAGCGGTGTTTCTATATTGTTATCAATCTGAGAGCCTTCATATACCTGTCCATAGCCGGTTGCGTCTCCGACTAATTCTACTTCCATAACACCGTGACCATCCACCACTGTTGTGCCGCGCATAACTCTGTTAGATGGATAAGTCGCTTCTTCGTCAAAGTCGGCTTTGTTGGTTGTTTTGGAGATTATGGGTTCACCGGTCAGTGTTGATTCGTTTATTTGTAAAGAAATAGCTTCAAGCAAATGTCCGTCTGCCGGTATTTCCTCTCCGGTTTCAAGTAGAATGATATCACCTACTACCACGTCTTTACGTGTGATCTGGCAAATGTTGCCGTTGCGGATTACTTTTACTTCGATATCGTCATTTACCGTGTTCAGTACATCGAATGCTTTATTTGCTTTCACCTCGAAAAAGAAGCCGACCCCACTTGCCAACATAATGGCGAAGAAGATTCCTATAGGTTCAAGAAAGGCAGTAAAACCTTTTGAGTCAGGCCCCCAACAATGTACGCCGGCAATAATCATAGACAGAAACCAGGCAACAAGCAGGATACGTATAATCGGGTCGTCGAATTTTTCCAAAAACAGGCTCCATAAGGAGGTTTTCTCAGGTGGTGTCAATATGTTTTCTCCGTGTAAACGCCGGCTTTCTTCAACTTGTTTGTCGTTTAACCCTTGAAACGATTTTTTACTATCCATACTTTAGTACTGTGTTTGTATGGATGCAAAAATAGCATTTTTATTTATTTAAGAATTCAAATTAAACCTTTTATGCCAAAATAGTCTTATATATATGTAGTGTTTAGTTTTTAAGATTATGAAGATTAGTAGGTTTTTTGATTATGTTTGTAGGGATTGTTTCCTCTTTTTGGGAACAATCCCTTATTGCTCAAGATAAGAAGGCCGAAAAAACACAACAAGTCAGAGATCTGATCGAAAGTGGGATGTATAACATAGATGTCAATCGGCTTATCCTATGGGAGGTCGTTCTGTGAATCTGACATTCAGATTTATTCAAATGGAACCGCTACCGTCTTCGTGCAACCTACGAATAAGCAGAGTATCACTTATCATGGGACGATTCAGCCGACAAAGGAGTAAATAATCGTCCTTGCCAGGTTTCCCGTTCGGCTAATCGTTTATGCACCTTTGCCGTAAATTCATAATTCTTCAGCCCCCAGTCCGGTGCGATCAGCAGTTCTTTAGGTGATTGAGACACAAACCTCTCCACGACAATAGAAGGGTTTAATTTTTCTATGAAGTCAATCACCAGATCAATGTATTCGTCTACCTCATACAAATGAAAGTCTTCCGGTTTTTTAGCGAAATCATGCGCCATCTTAGTCTGACGTATCAATTGTAGTTGATGCACCTTGAGCGTTGTTAAAGGCAAGGTAGATAATACATCCGCATGATGCAGAATCTCTTCTCTGCTTTCTCCGGGCAGTCCGAGTATGATATGTGCACCGGTATAAATGCCTTTCTCCGCTGTCCGGCGGATTGCCTCTTCGGACTCTGCATGCGTATGTCCCCGGTTGATAAGTTCCAAAGTTCGGTCTGACGTACTCTCTACCCCATATTCTATCATCAGGAATTTTCGTTTCGCCAATTCAGCAAAGTAACAGAGCAGATCTTCCGGCATACAATCCGGACGGGTGCCGATAATTAATCCGGCTACATTCGGGTAGGCTAACGCCTCTTCGTATTTAGGGATTAGTTTGTCAAATCGTTCGTACGTATTGGTGTAAGCCTGAAAGTAGGCGAGGTATTTCATGTCGGCGTATTTCCGTGAAAAGAAACCAATTCCTTCACCCAACTGTTCGCTTACGCTTTTTTCCGTATGGCAATAGTCCGGACTAAATGTTTGATTATTACAATACGTACATCCTCCGCGTCCTTTTGTACCATCCCGGTTAGGACAAGAAAAGCCCGCGTTAACTGAAATTTTCTGAACCTTATAAGGAAATATCTTTTTCAGGAAATCCCCGAAATCGTTGTATCGTTTAATCTCTTCTGCCACGATGCAAAGATAAAAGAATTAACTATTCAGTATATAACTCCCGCATACGTTTCAGATTAACCCCCAATTGGTTGGTCAGGTAACTATCTATTCCTCCGTATTCGTTATCAATTACTTCGAAAGCGGCGAGAATATATTCCTTACGAACTTCAAAAAGCGGTTTGAGTACAGGCATTTGCGCTACTATATCCGAATATTTATCTTTTAAATATTTGTTTGTCAGCAGATAATCATCGATGATTATTTTCCGGTCCACACCAAGAGACGCCAGAAATAAAGCTGCTCCGAACCCGGCGCGGTCTTTCCCGGCCGAACAATGGAACAGGAGCGGGGTGTTTTCTTCGCTCATCAATATACGGAAGAACTCTTTGTAAGTTTCCTGACTTTCCCTTACGAAATGCTTATTACCATCCACCAGAGCCGTCTCGGCTAACTCCGGAGTAATGGACTGCATATTGATTATATCTCCGGTTTCAATCGGAAGAAAGAACTGGTTGACGAGCGATGCAGGAGTCTTGTCGGGAGCTAATGCGATTTCTTGCGGATCACGGAAGTCAATATAAGTTTTTAGCGGTATCTTGTCAAAATAAGCCAGGTCATGATCTGTCAGAAGATGCAAGTCGCCCGACCTGATTACTTTTCTCCACCGGACGGTTTTATTGTCTGCCGCCGGATATCCCCCCAGGTCGCGCACATTATAAGCCCCTTCAATAGGCAGAGCACGGGATGGCTCTAAGCTGCTTTTGTTAGAACACGCGGTGTAAGCCATAGCTATAAATAATAGAATAAGACGATATACATGTTTCATAACGCTACAATGAATAAAGAAAAAGGTGGTATCTCAGGTGCGATCAACCTTTAGATGCTTTACGTCTGTTGTCTTTCTTGGCTAACAGGAATACCTGATATACAAAATCAATCATCCATTGTTCGGAATACCCCAATGCTTCCTGATATTTGCGAACACTCCAGGCTGCTTTTTGAATAGAAACATCCTTCCATTCCGACTGAGTTAATATTTTATGAATGGTCTTAGCCGTCATCTTTTTAAGCAAACCATTGAAGAGCATAGACAGGCGGAAACGAATGTTCATCAATTTTTCCATTGTAGTAAACAATTCGCTGTTGAATCCCTGGAATTTATAGAAATAACTGTTGATATCATTTGCTGTCTTACAGTTTCTTTTGATAGAACGGTCGATTTCTTTGAAAAACTCTTCATTCAGGTTGTAATCCTGCATTAACACTTTCCGGGCACGCGCTTTTTCCGCCACACCCAGCTTGCCTCCCTGTGTCGGAATCTTCAGCATGCGTTTGAATAAAGCCATATCAGGCAGCATGTTCAGATTTGTTATCCCAATATGAGTTGCAATTACGGATTGGTAATAAACGCGTATCAGCGTCATGAATTCTTCCGTATTGTGAGCAGATATTTGTCCCGAATCTTCGGTTTTTCTGTTGAAAAGTCTGGAAAATAGTCCCATGTTATCTTTTAAGTTAGTTTATTATGCTTTTATTTCGCACAAAATTAGCAGTATTTTTTCAATATCTTTGCCCTATCTCTGAATTCTTAGATACGATCTTGGTTTAAAACGATATAAATGAATAAAAAAGCGATAGAGCAACACCCATTAGGTTTCTTTTTGCCGGAACAGGCCAAACTGTTGATGTTAGGTAGTTTTCCACCTCCCCGGGCGCGATGGAGTATGAACTTTTACTACCCGAATATCCAGAATGACATGTGGCGGATTATGGGATACTTGTTTTTTAATGATAAGAACTATTTTCAGGTAGAAGGGAAAAAAGCATTTGACGAACCCCGTGTCCGTGCGTTCTGTACCGAAAAAGGAATTGCTTTGGGAGATACGGCGGTCGAAATAATCCGATTAAAAGACAATGCCTCCGATAAGTTTCTGGAAGTGATGACGCCGTTTAATCCCACTGAAATCCTATCTCAGATTCCTGCTTGCCGGGCAATTGTTATTACCGGACAAAAAGCAATGAATACGTTATTGACTGTGCTACCTGTGGAAGAACCGCCTGTCGGAGGCTTTACCTGTTTTGAATGGCTGGGAAAGCCGATGAAACTATTCCGGATGCCTTCTTCTTCAAGAGCCTACCCGAGACCCATCGAAGAGAAGGCAGAAAGTTATTCCGGCATGTTTCGTGAATTAGGTTTACTCTAAGCCGTTAATTAGTTAAAACTCATCGGCCTGTAAAGTTGTCCGGAAATTGTCTAATTGATTTTGCAACCGGTTCTGTATTTCCGTATAGTCTGCACTACCATATAAATTATGTACTTCATTCGGATCGTTTTCTAAGTCATACAGTTCGTTGCAGTTTACTTCTCCTTTCTCTCCGTAGAAATGGATTAATTTATACCGGTCGTCTCTTACTCCATCATGTCTTTGCACCTGATGAATAGCCGGATAGTCATAATAATGATAATACAGGTACTTGCGCCAGTCTGTCGGCTTTTCTCCTTTCAACAGCGGGATGAGTGATGTGCCTGACATTTCTTTGGGCGCTTCGAGATTGGCGGCGGCTAAAAAAGTGGGCGCATAATCTATGTTTTGCACTAACAGATCACATTCGGTTCCTTGTTTGCCGGCATCCGGATAACGGATGATAAGCGGAGTGCGAAAAGACTCTTCATACATAAACCGCTTGTCAAACCAACCATGTTCGCCCATATAGAATCCTTGGTCTGACGTATACACGATAATCGTATTTTCCATCAAACCCTCTTTATCAAGATAGTCAATCAGGCGTCCTACCTCATCATCTATCGTCTTGATGCAACGAAGATAATCCCTGAGATAACGTTGGTATTTCCATTTCAATAGATCGTCGCCTTTCAGATTTTGCCTGATAAATTTTTCATTCGAAGGGCCGTATGCCGCCTGCCAGGCATTCCGTTGTTCTTCGGTCATTCTGTTTAACGACGCCTCCATTCCGTTTTTGCTCCACTCGTTTTTGTAAGCATCCACATCTTTTAGTTCGTTTACTTTCAGATCGTAAATGAGTGTCATGTGGTTTTCTATACGCATTTCCTGTTTGTGAGCTGCTTCACAGCGTGTGGAATAATCATCATAAAACGTTTCCGGATAAGGAAACTCCACATCCTCATATAAATTGAGGTATTTAGTATCCGGCATCCAGTTGCGATGCGGCGCCTTGTGGTGCACTAACAAGCAGAAAGGTTTTTCTTTCTCTCTGTCTTCCAGGAAGCGGATGGCATGATCTGTCGTCAACGTTGTGGCATAACCCTCTTCCTTGATATATTCTCCGTTACTCTCCGGGCTTTTGAATTGCGGATTGTAATATTCTCCCTGATCCCATAATACGTGATAGAAATCAAAACCTTTCGGTTCGCATTGCATGTGCCATTTCCCAACTACACCGGTCTGATAGCCTGCTTCCTGTAATAATTCAGAGAAAAACACTTTGGTTGTGTCTATCCCTTTTCCAAGCTGCCGCTGACCATTCTGATGGCTGTATAAACCGGTCATCAAACAGGCTCTGCTCGGTGTAGAAAGTGAATTTTCCACAAATGCTTTCCTGAATAAAACACCTTCTGCGGCAAGACGGTCGATATTGGGGGTAGGGGCAAGGCGTGAAATCGGATGCCCATAAGCACTGATTGTCTGAAAAGAGTGATCATCCGTCATAATATGAATGATATTAAGCGGCTTTTGCTTTGCTTCTTGCTGACCTGTTCCGCAAGATGCCAAAAGAATAGCGGGAGTAACGACTATTCCGGTTTTGATAATGCTATTCATTACTATCGTTTTTTTTGAGGATAAAAGTAAGCAAATGAATTTAAACGGATTCTAAATATTTATAGGGAGTTTATAGTGAATCTTTGAAAAATCCGACTACCTTTGCACCCTCAATTACGGAAGTAGCTCAGTTGGTAGAGCACTGGTCTCCAAAACCAGGTGTCGGGAGTTCGAGCCTCTCCTTCCGTGCCGCCTCCTTTCCTCCCTCCTTCAAGAATAAACGTAATCATTCGGTGTAATATGCAGGGTAACTATTCAGGACAAACGCATTTAAAATAGCATCGTCTTTGCGAGGAACGAAGTGACGAAGCAATCCATTGTGTCGTCTACTGGATTGCTTCGCTACGTTCGCAAAGACGATGCGGTTTCTCTATTCAACCTACATCCATAGGAAGACGATCCGTTTTAAATGGGTGGCAAATACGAAATCGACTCGAATCTGATTGAGAACCAGATCAGACCCTTGGCACAGGGTAGACGTAGTTATCTCTTTGCAGGCAGCCATGAGGGCGCACAGCGCAATGCCATGATGCACTCCTTTTTTGCCTGTTGCAAGCTCGCTGAAGTGAATCCACAAATCTGGCTCAAAGACATACTGGAGTGAATACCAGGGCAACAAACTAACAGAACTACTACCGCATAACTGAAAAATCAACAAAGATAAATCTTTTTGTAATGGGAGTTGATACGCTCATGCCCGACCGGATACTTTTTTTACTATCCGTTGAAGTTCTTCTTTTCCATAGTTTACAATCTCATTAAAATCATGCGTAGCTTTACGCACATGATTTATAGATCGAAACTTACCATTGGAGTCCCTTGGATGCGATAAGTGAAATAGACAATCTTTATTTCGATATATTTTATAATCAAGTTCTAACCATCGATAATATCTCTCGCCATCTTCCAATCCCCATCCATAAAAATCCTCATTATCCATTCCTGAATTCAGATAGCTCTCTGTTTTTATAAATATAGCCCCACCTACAGCACCAATAACACCATCTACCTTATAAAGTGTATCCATTTTATCCTTATTTTTTTTCAAAAATTCAATATCTTGATTAACAAAATAATGACCTCTAAAAATGTCGGAAACGTCAAAGTAATCACCATTGAATGGATACGCAACATCACAATTACCCTCACGTAAATTTTGAACAGAATCTAGTATTTGATTAGGCTCCAAAATGACATCAACATCCCAAATGGCAAGAATATTAGTTTTTACTTCTTTTGCCATCCTGTTCAAATAATGTGTTTTGTAAAAAACAGGATCTTTATCTTCCACAAACAAATAGGACACATTTTGTAATGCACAGCTAATTATTCCGTTACAGTATGGCGCAGCCTCCAAAACAAAAATATTTGTGTCAAAATACTTTTGTATACAA
>DAIPZX010000025.1:0-12323 GCA_036781995.1 Massilibacteroides sp.
GTGGCAAACGTGTGTGTTACCTGTCTCTATTTTAATACTCCGTCGCCTGCTTTTTTACATTTAATAACAAATAGGGTGATATTCTTGTTTTTTGGTGGATGAAAATTTTCCGTTTTCATTTTTATTGTGCTTATTTGCAGTAATCAATTAAAATATAAACCGTCCATTGATAAAAAATGAATAAAATTATTAGCTTTTTACTGTTTCTTGCGCTGATTGGCTGCACGAACAAAAACTCTTTTAAAGTAACTGTTACAAATCCTTCCTCATTCGACCGAACCAATGAGATCGTAGAACTACCGCTTACCGGTATTATCTTAAAAATGCAGGATAAAGATTTTATTATCACTGACATCAACAACAAACAGGTTCCTTATCAGAAAACATTTGATAATAAGTTGATATTCCCGGTCAGTATAACGGCGAATAACAAAGCGACCTACACCATTATAGAAGGAACTCCCGAAGTGTATAATCCGTTAGTATATGGTCAGCTATATCCTGAACGCGTGGATGATATCGCCTGGGAAAATGATCGTATAGCGTTCAGAACTTACGGGCCGGCTCTGCAAGCCACAGGCGAAAAGGCTTATGGCTTTGATGTTTGGGTTAAAAATGTTCCGGAACTGGTGGTTAAAGAACGCTACCGGAAAGAGTTGGAAGAAAATATTTCATATCATACGGATCACGGAAATGGATTGGACTATTACAAAGTAGGTCCTACGTTGGGAGCAGGCACACCGGCTTTATTGGTCAACGATACCATCGCTTATCCGTATTGCTACAAAACATTCGACATCGTAGATAACGGTCCGTTGCGTTTTACAGTAAAACTGACTTACAATCCGTTAACCATCAATGACAATAGTTCGGTAATCGAGCATCGTACGATTTCGCTGGATGCCGGAACGCAGATGAACAAGGTTACGATTTTCTATAAAAACCTGACCGAAGCTTTACCTGTTGCAGCCGGAATCGTTTTACATGATCCAAGCGATGAATTTGTTATCAATAAAGAAGAGGGTTATATTGCCTACGCAGATCCTCTTGAACCGGGAAATGGACAAACCTATATCGGAGCAGCCTTCCCGAAAGCCTTAAATGAAGCCAAGGCAGTCTATTTCTCAGATAAAGAAAAAACCGAACGGGGAGCTAACGGACATGTGTTAGGTATCTCCGAATACAAACCGGAAAGTGAATTTATCTATTACTTTGGCGCAGGATGGAACAAATGGGGATTTGAAACGTCGGCAGACTGGTTTGATTATATTAAAGCATTTAGTACTCAGCTAAAAGAGCCCCTCGAAGTAACTTACGAATAAGGACTGTTTATTGAACGGATGAACAGGCAGATTTTACGAATAGCCGTACCTTCGATAGTCTCTAATATCACGGTGCCTTTATTGGGATTGGTAGATATGGCTATTGTAGGTCATCTGGGCGCAGCATCTTATATAGGAGCCATTGCCGTAGGGACTATGCTATTCAATATTATTTATTGGGTATTCGGTTTTCTGCGCATGGGCACCGGAGGTCTGGCGGCTCAAGCCTACGGCGAACGTAATCTGAAGGGGTTGATGCAGTTGCTCACCCGCTCGCTTACCGTAGCCTTAGGACTCGCGTTTATCCTTATTCTACTGCAACACCCCATAGAATGGCTTACTTTCCGGTTAGTCGAGAGTAGTCACGAAGTAGCTGCTCTGGCTAAAGTTTATTTCCGGATTTGTATCTGGGGCGCTCCGGCTATACTGGGCTTGTATTGCTTTACCGGCTGGTTTATCGGTATGCAAAACACGCGTATTCCCATGATTATAGCTATTACGCAGAATCTGATCAATATTATAGGCAGCCTCCTTTTTGTTTATGGATTTAACTGGGGCATAAAGGGGCTTGCCTCTGCTACATTGATTGCTCAATACAGTGGCATCATCATGGCGGCGGGCTTTTGGATCGCATACTACAGCCGGTTGAAGAAATATTTCAACTTCAGAAAAAGTTTTGACGCGCAAGCAATGCGGGTATTCTTTTCCGTGAATAGTGATATCTTTCTCCGTACGCTTTGCCTTGTCTCGGTAACCACTTTCTTTACGACAACAGGAGCCAAACAGGGTGATTTAATATTAGCCGTCAACACATTATTGATGCAGTTGTTTACGCTTTATTCTTATTTCATGGATGGGTTCGCCTACGCGGGTGAGGCTTTGACCGGACGTTTTGTGGGAGCAAAGCATCCTGCCGCGTTATACCGGATGATCCGCCAGTTATTTATCTGGGGGATTTCATTAGCCGCCTTCTTTACAGTTCTTTACCTGATCGGCGGTAAGGATTTTCTGCGCCTGCTAACCAATAATAAAGAAGTGATCCAAGTTTCCGCAAGCTATTATTATTGCACGCTCATCATTCCGCTTGCCGGTTTTGCCGCCTTCCTTTGGGATGGGATTTACATCGGCGCTACCCAAACAAGAAAAATGCTGTACGCCATGTTGCTATCCTCGGTCTTATTCTTCCTCCTATTCTTCGTGTTCAACAACCAATTAGGCAATCACGCGCTTTGGCTCGCGTTTATCTGCTATCTCTCTTTCAGAGGTATCCTTCAAACATACTGGGGGCGTTCTTTTTTTCGATAATTTGGGTAACTTTGTTGCCATAAACTAAATCAAAAACAAAGCATGAAGCAATTAGTGATATTCGATCTGGACGGAACACTTCTTAACACTATTGCCGACCTGGCGACCAGCACGAATTATGCCTTATCTCAAAATGGATTTCCCACGCATGAGATAGCCGCTTATAACTTTTTTGTAGGGAATGGCATCAATAAACTTTTCGAACGCGCACTGCCGGAAGGAGAAAAAACAGCGGAAAACATTCAGTTGATCAGAGAAACATTCCTTCCTCATTATGACCAGCATTATACGGATAAAAGCACACCCTATCCCGGCATTCCGGAACTCCTCTCCTCCTTACAGGAGAAAGGAGTCACACTTGCGGTCGCATCCAACAAATACCAATCGGCAACCAAGGAGCTGATCGCTCACTTCTTCCCTCATATCACATTCGCAATTGTGCTTGGACAGAGAGAGGGCATTCCTCCTAAGCCGGATCCTTCGATCGTAAACGAGATACTGGCGTTCACAGGGATAGCCAAAGAAGACACGTTATACATCGGAGACTCAGGGGTAGATATGCAAACAACGCTGAACAGTGAAGTAGATGGCGTAGGCGTAACCTGGGGATTTCGTCCCAAAGAGGAACTGCAGAAGTATAACCCTACATACATAGTAGACGAAGCGCAGGATATTGTCTCACTTATCTAAGTTTATTTTCTCATATTTGCATTATAAAACGTTTTGAATAACAGAAAATAACCTTATTGTATATCATTTTGTTATGACAATATATCTTAATAAATAAAATACACATGAAAACAGACATCGAAATCGCAAGAGGCGTTTCTCTTTCAAAAATCAATGAAATCGCGGATAGGACCGGTATTCCGCATGAAGAAATTCTAAATTACGGCCATCACATAGCCAAAGTGCCTCTTCGTTTTATTAATGAAGAGAAAGTAAGTAAAAGTAAGCTGATTTTAGTTACAGCTATCACGCCTACCAAAGCGGGAATCGGAAAAACGACCGTGTCTATCGGTCTGGCTCTCGGACTGAATAAAATTAAAAAAAATGCCATTGTCGCTCTTCGCGAACCGTCTCTTGGTCCTTGTTTCGGCATGAAGGGAGGAGCTGCCGGAGGAGGTTATGCACAAGTTGTTCCGATGGAAAACATCAACCTGCATTTCACAGGCGATTTCCACGCGATCACTTCAGCGCATAATATGATCACCGCGTTGCTTGATAATTATATTTATCAAAACAGAAAGAACGGAAGCGGATTAAAAGAAATCAAATGGAAACGTGTGCTGGATGTAAACGATCGCAGTTTACGTAATATAGTCTCCGGCTTAGGCGGTCCTACCAATGGCGTACCCACCGAATCGGGATTTGACATTACACCGGCTTCGGAAATCATGGCGATATTCTGTTTGTCTACCGACTTGGACGACCTTCGTCGCCGTATCGGGAATATTCTATTGGGTTATACGTTCGATAACAAACCTTTCACGGTTAATGATCTCGGTATTGCAGGCGCTATCACCGCCTTGCTGAAAGATGCTTTACTCCCTAATCTGGTACAGACTACAGAAAACACACCGGCTTTTGTGCACGGAGGTCCGTTTGCCAATATCGCGCATGGATGTAATTCGATACTCGCCACCAAGATGGCACTGTCTTATGGCGACTATGTGATCACAGAAGCAGGCTTCGGCGCTGATCTGGGAGCTGAAAAGTTCTTCAACATCAAATGTCGTAAAAGCGGTTTGGTTCCCAAACTGACGATTATCGTAGCAACTGCTCAAAGTTTGAAGTTACACGGCGGAGTTCCGGAAGATAAAATCAAGGAACAGAACATCGAAGGGCTAAAGAACGGACTGGCCAATCTGGACAAGCATATCGAAAATATGAAAAGTTTTGGTCAGGAAGTCATCGTTACGTTTAATAGATTTGCGACGGATACAGACGAAGAAATAGCGTTAGTAGATGAGCACTGTCGCAAGCAGGGTGTTGGATTCGCAATGAATACGGTTTTTGCCGAAGGCGGTAAAGGCGGTGAAGAACTTGCCCGTCTTGTAGTAGATACCATCGAAAAGAAACCCTCTCAACCGCTTCAATTTACATACGAAGACGGCGATTCAATCCATACAAAAGTAAAAAAGGTTGCCGAAAAGATCTATGGGGCGGCTTCTGTTGTTTATTCTTCTCTTGCTGAAAAGAAAATCAAGCAGGTGGAAGAAATGGGATTCTCTCATTTCCCGATCTGTATCGCGAAAACCCAGTATTCCTTCTCTGCCGATGCCAAAGCGTATGGCGTAGCCAAAGGCTTTGAGCTGGAGGTAAGAGACGTTGTTATTAACAGCGGGGCGGAAATGATTGTCATTATCATGGGTGAGATCATGCGTATGCCGGGGCTACCCAAAGTGCCTCAGGCGCAAAAGATCGATGTGGTCAACGGATTGATCGAAGGATTGAGCTAAGATGAACTCAGGGATTCTCCAAAATGGCTAATTCCTGTCTATTCGGAAGGTATTTCAACATGCCTTCCGAATACATTACGCGTTCTTCGCCATGTTCACCTGTATAGATCAGAAAATATTCGAGTTCAGGTACTTTTTTCGCAAATTCAGCTGCCTGTTCTACTCCTAAAACCATGAAAACAGTCGCATACGCATCGGCTGTCATGCAATCATTTGCCACAACGGTAGCGCTCAATATTGATTTTTCAGTCGGATAGCCGGATACAGGATCAATCGTATGCGCATATTTCTTTCCGTTCTTGACATAATAATTACGGTAGTTTCCGGAGGTAGCGAATCCGGCTTTCTTGCAAAGCTGAACGACTTCTTTTGTGATGTTAATCATGCCGGTAGAATCGTCTTCCGGTTTAGCAATACCTATTCTCCAACAATCACCATTCTGATTAACACCGCTGATCATCATCTCGCCGCCTATATCAATCATATAATTCTCAACACCTTCTTTTTCCAGCAAACGGGCAATCACATCGCAAGAAAATCCTTTAGCAATAGCAGAGGTATTCAAAATTACCCGGGGGTCATCTTTAACAATGCTGCCGTTCTCTAATCTGATCTTCTCATAACCCGTAAATGTTTTCAGACTGTCGATCATGTGCTGAGAAACACTGTCCATATTCGCGAATCCAAAGCCCCAGAGATTGATAATCGGAGCGCAGGTAATATCGAAAGCACCATTACTCTTGGCGGAAACCTCCTGCGCCTTATTAAAGACTTCGACAAACCATTCATCTAATTCGACAGGTTCGTTGTTGTTTACTTTTGATATGATAGAATTTGGATTGAAAGGATTTAGTGAGAGATTAAATTTCCGGAACTCAGCGTCAATTTCTGCCGTAAGAGGTCGGGGCGACTGGTATCTAATTGTATAAATCGTATGAAACACACTACCCCGTTCTTCATAATAATACTTTTCCTGTTTGCAGGAAGAAAAAAGAACCGAGAGGAACACGAATGATAATAAAATCTGTTTTGACATAATTCGTTTCATTTTATAGGATCTGATCAGGCCGCCATCCAGGTATGTTCAAGAAGTATTTTCAGTCCGATACAAATCAGAATAACACCACCTATTAAATCTACATTCAGATTAAACTTCCGTCCGAAATGGCTTCCGAATAAAACTCCGAACGCGGAAAACACAAAAGTAATAATTCCAATGGTAGCAGCTCGCATGGCAATGCTATAATTTAAAATCGCGAATGTAATACCTACGGCAAAAGCATCGATACTGGTAGCAATAGCCAACCCGCAGAGCGTTTTATTGCATAAAGGGTTGCGGTGTGTTTCGGCTTCCTCTCTGTCCTGAAAACTTTCATAGATCGCTTTCAGTCCGATAGCGGTCAGCAGTAAAAAGGCAATCCAATGATCAAGTTCAGATACATATTGTTCAAAGCCCATCCCTAAAAGATAGCCGAGAACAGTCATTCCGGCTTGAAAAACGCCCATCGTAGAGGCAATCCGGACTACACTCTTCATCGTGCAACGACCTATTACAGCGCCACCGGTTATCGATACCGCCAGACTATCCATAGATAGCCCCGCGGCAAGAAGCATCGTATCTAAAAATAGCATATTGTCTTTTTAGAAAGTCTCTCTCAACACCACTTCAGAGATTCCTTTCCTTTTCTTCGGACTATTGGTAAATATATCGGGATTAGCAGGATAACCGATCGGAATAATCGCCGCCGGTTCCATATGTTCAGGTAAATTAAAAGAAGTACGACATAAAACCGTATCAAAGTTGCATATAATACAGCTGCCTAATTCTTCTTCGGTTGCAGCCAAACAAATGTGTTCAATGGCAATACCGAGGTCAATATCCAAATGATCTTTACCATCGGTCGGTCGTTTCCATGATTCATTGCGATTGCCACAGACAAGCAGGAATAAAGGCACAGGCTTGATCCATTCGCGCGGATAACATGCGGCGATAGCATTGCGTCCTTTTTCCGATGTAATGACTACAAAACGCCAGGGTTGGAAATTATGTGCGGAAGGGGCAAGTCTTGCTGCCTCTAAGATGCGTTCTATCTTTTGTTCCTCTATTGGCTGTGTTGTATAGTTGCGAACAGATAGTCTGCTCTCTACGAGTGAAGCAAAAGTCATAATTCTGTTTCTATTTTATATTTATTTCTGTTAGATGCGTTTCTTGAGATTAATTCACCGACAAAACCGGACAGAAACATTTGTGTTCCCAAAATCATGGCTGTTAGTGAAATATAGAAATACGGAGAATTAGTTACCAAAGGTCTCAGATCTCCGGAGAAGATGGATATCAGCTTCATGCTTAACACAATAACAAGCGATATAAAACCAATCAGAAACATTACGCTTCCCCATACGCCAAAAAAGTGCATGGGTTTTTTACCGAATTTTGAAGTAAACCACAAAGTAATCAAATCCAAATAGCCATTGAAAAAGCGATTCAACCCAAACTTGGTCGTTCCGTATTTGCGGGCCTGATGCTGAACCACTTTCTCCCCTATTTTACTAAATCCGGCAATCTTGGCCAGATAGGGAATATAGCGGTGCATATCATTATATACCTCGATATTCTTAATGACAATGTTTTTATAAGCTTTGAGTCCGCAGTTAAAGTCGTGCAGATTCTTGATTCCGGAAAACTTCCGCGCTGTTGCATTAAATAGTTTTGAAGGAAGATTTTTGGAAAACGCCGGGTCATACCGTTTTTTCTTCCAGCCCGACACCAGATCGTAACCGTCTTCTTTTATCATACGATAAAGCTCGGGGATTTCATCCGGACTATCCTGCAAATCCGCGTCCATCGTGATCACCACATCTCCTTCCGCACGCTGAAAACCGCAATGCAAACCCGGAGATTTCCCATAATTACGTCTAAATTTAATTCCTTTCACATGCTCGGATTGCCGGCTTAACTGTTCGATTACATTCCAGGAGTTATCCGTACTACCATCATCAATAAAGATGACTTCATACGAAAAATGATGTTCGTTCATAACCCGTTCGATCCAACTGAACAATTCCGGGAGTGATTCCTCCTCGTTATATAACGGTATAACTACAGATATATCCATCATGATAGCTTTTCTGTGTTTTTACCTATGACCTTGATCCGGCTGGAAAGCATCGCAACCGGAAGAGACACAACAACACCATATAATATATTATTGAGTATGCCTTGCACAGTCATTTGTATTGGTGTAGGTATTGACATAGCCTCTATCGCATTTTTCACTTCTTCACTAATTCCCGATTGATTGATCAAGGTTATTGCCGAACTCAAAGAATCCGCTATATAATCAGCCGGGGCAAGATAGCGATAAAAAACATAATGCTCCAATGAAACAAACAAAGCGGCAAAAACAAAAATCAATATACCCAACGTCCAATCGCGCGAAAAACTGAGATTATGCGCAAAAAAGACCTGAAAACGCAGAAGCAACATCAAAAGCAGGAAAGGAACAATTAAAGTCAATCCCCAATAGATAAACGAAAAGAAAGAAAAAAAGGCCCCCAATATAAAAAAAATATACTTAAAACCCCAAAACAAGCCCATGATGAGTCCGTAGTTCATTGCGCTTTTAAGTAACAATTTTCTCATGCTGTTCATTTTATAGTATTTATTTTAAAACAAGGCAAAAGTAACTATTTATTAGCAATATCAGCACACTAACCTCAAAATACTACCTGTTATCCTGCCCTTTATAATCGGTAAGAGAGTCCTAACGAGAAATAAATATTATACATCTTATGACTTACTCCTTTAAAATCTGCCGGAAAGATCGGTACCAAACCCCAGTTTAGTTCGCCTGTCGCAGCAATACGTTTGGTCAATTTCCAATTTGCCCCCACGGTAATCCCGGCGTCAATATCCTTCAGTTCATCTGAAAAATCGTATGTAGACTCTTCAACAGTTATGCGATCTCCCGTAGGTCCGCCTTCCCGTATATAGCCATCACTTGCCGAGCCCTCAAACTTTGATGTGTGAATCCATGAAAAATAGCCGCCGGCATGAAATGTCCAGGCTTTGAATGGTCTGTAAGAAGCCAGAACAGGTATTGTAAAATAGCCGTTTTTTACTTTTGTCATATTCTTACCCGAAAAGGTTCCGGAGAACCGTCCCGTTCGATCACCTTCGCCAACAACCAGGTCCGTATACCAGTATTTAACGTCGGCTGATGTTTTCATTCCTCTGTAGTCAATCGTCACCCCGGATGTTATCCCCCATTGAGGATGCTTATCGAGCCACCGGGTGGAACGAAAACCGATGATCGGATTTACGCCTGCCGTAAACGAATTGATCTTTCGGATTTCAGCCGGTATGGGTAAAGGCGCAGTACCTCCCAGATTTAAGCCGACTCTGACTTCGTGTGTCCATTTCGCACCATCTTCCTGCTGAGCAAACAAAGGCTTCGTCAGGCACAAAAGGCTTAGTATAAAAACAATAGGATATTTCTTATTCATGGCAGCAATCTATTTACGGGTAACCCTGACATTATCAACTCTCATCTTGCTTCCGGGCGTTCCGGAATATAAATCGCCATTATAGCTTGACGAGAAAATAACAGCCAACTTATATTTATTTTTCGAAAAATCCACCTCTACCCCGGGCTTATACACAAAAGGAATATCAAAGTTCATCATTTCTCCGTTTGGTGTCGACCCTCTGTATCGTCCTTCCGTAATAGCGACAATGTTCGGATGAGTAATCACATTATTACCATCTAATTGCGTTAGTGTCTCGTCTACTTTATAGAAAACGCCATAAAGCGCACAGCTATCCTTTCTGTTCGGTATCTCTATGCTGCCTTTGTCTTCTTTCTGAATATAGCTTCCGCTACCCGCCATATAACTGTATCTGCCCTGCAAACGATCCGGGCGATAGTCGCAAGCAACGCCAAACTTCGTTGATGACAAAGGGTCTTTAATCGCGTTCGCCAAATCCATTGTTCCGGTAAACAACGAGCCCGCCACAACCGGGATATACTGTATATTCATGACATTTCCCGGTCCTAAATCCGTTTGCAGGATAGCCATTTTGCCTCCGTCGCTTTGCGCTGAGAATACCGGATATTTTTCCGGCTCAAGATATTGTTGATACAGAGCCACCCCACGGTTGCTGGACGACCAGATATAAATCTTGTTTTTATCTCCTTCGCTGTATTCAAAAGGAAGCTCATACCGGGCTGTTCCGATCGTATTCGTATAGATATCCCAGTTATCAAAGTCGCTTTGATAGAACATATAGGAGTTCAGGGTAACCTTATACAGGCGTTTTTGTTTTCCATCCTGAGAAGTGACCGTATAAGTGACCGGCTGCGTAAAATCCTGTGTAGTACCGATAGCAGGAACGATCGTTGCACCTTCGGTTATGGTAATTTCCGGTATTAACGAAGAGACATTTTCTCCTTTTGATATGGTGATGAGCACTTCGGTCAGGTCGTCTTGTCCTCTATTAAAAAGAGGATCACTTAACATAATATGCTGTGGTAATGAAAAACTAAGCATATCAGCCTCCGGATTCAGCGGTTCATCCTTAATACAGGAAGAAAAAGCCCAGACCCCGAAAAGAAACAACAGTAAGATTCTTGTTTTCATAGCATAAAATAAATGAAGAAAGAAACCCTTTTAGCCGAAACAATTCTAACTAAAAGGGTTTTATTTATATTTTCAAACGTAACCGAAATTATTCAGACAACAGTTCAAAGTCATCTACCAAAAGTACACTTCCAGGCGCGCCGCTGAAATCATCTCCATTCCTGCTGGAAGAACAGATGATAGCTAACCGGTATTTCTTAGCCGGATCATACTCTTTGATATAGTTGAACTCAATATTGAACGACGTATATTCCGCTTTAGCAGTTCCGTCTTGCAGTTGAGCTACAGCTACTAATTTATCCGATGCGTAAGCATTCACACCTGTCAGATATTCGCTATAATTCGGATCATCAAAGGTTGACACCTCGTAAAGAATGGCATTGATCGCACACTCATCCTTTTTACCTTCCACAATCGTAAATTCGTTGGCTTTATCTTTAGATGATTGGTAATATACTTCACCCGGCGTGTATTTATAGTATCCCTTCAACACGGTAGGCTTTGCATAAAAAGGTATCCCGAATTTTGTACTTGCCAAAGTATTACTCATTTCTGTCTTAAATTCACCCAAGAACAAGGTGCCTGTAGTAATTTTAGGCACTTTCACGATACCGGCATCAACCCCTTTCGTATCCAATGTTTCAATCCGGGCAGCTGAGTTGCCGGAATGAGCATCTGCATCGTGCGTTACAACAAAACGGTCAGCCATTTGCATCGCTTGCAAGAAGAGAGCTCCCGTGTTACTTGAAGACCAACCTCCGTCTACTTCATAAAAAGTATTCTCAGGTGTTTGTCCGGGGTTTCCTACAATCCATTTTTCAAAATCATACCTCTGTGCTTTACCTCCTACCAAAACCGTATAAACGGCGACTGTAATCTCGTCTTCAGAAGTAACCGTATACGTGACCGGTTTAGAGAAATCCCGCTTTTCGCCACTCTTTGGTATAATGGTAGCCTTGTCTGATATTGTAATTTCAGGAGCTAAAGCCGCCAGAATTTCTTCGGGAATCGCGTCAGACACATAAAATATAATATTCTTATCATCTATCTGCGGCTGGATAGTAACATACTCCGAGTCGAATGTAAATTTAGTAATCAAAGCCGCCGAACTTTGATCAGCTGCCATTTTAGTACCTTCAAATCTCACATCAACCTTTGTCCCTGCCACTAAGCCGCTGACTACATCAACTCCAATCGTGATATTTGCTTTTTCACCAACAATGGTTCCATTAATATCCAGATCACAAGTACCCACAGTCAGTTCACCTTTGGTTTGGCTTGAAAAAGCATGAACACGTCCATCATTTTTCACATCGATATCACTCACAACGATATCTCCGATAACCAATCCATCAAACTGAAAGTTCTTCAATTGCAACTTCAGCTTATTATCACCTGTTTTTTCAATGTACATTTTCTGTGGAAGCCGATCTTTGCTAAGATCAGAGCCTTCCGCCAACACAACCTTAATATTCAATGCACCTTTATATACTCCCGTTATGGCATCATCTGCAATTTTAGAGTCATCATCGTCATCACTACAAGCGCTAAACAAGCTTACAGAGCAAAGCAAAGCAAACAAATAAAATAAATT
>DAIPZX010000026.1:0-12163 GCA_036781995.1 Massilibacteroides sp.
GCAAACGTACGACACCGAATGGGTTCGGTAAATGGTAAGAATAGTTTTGACTGAATAGTAACCAATTACGATTGATTATGTTCAAATAATCTTTTTTCCGCCAATGCTTCATATTTGGTTTCCGGCTGCCCGTAATTGCAGAAAGGATAGATGCTGATACCTCCACGGGGTGTAAATATACCTGTGATTTCTATGTATTTAGGTGCCATCAATTGAATAAGATCCTTCATGATGATATTGACGCAATCTTCGTGAAAAGCACCATGGTTTCTAAAGCTGAAAAGATATAATTTCAGGCTTTTGCTCTCTACCATTTTAGTATCAGGAATGTAGTCGATAAGAATGGTTGCAAAATCCGGCTGTCCGGTAATCGGGCATAAGCTGGTAAATTCCGGACAATTGAACCGTACCCAATAATCGTTTTCGGGGTGTTTGTTGTTGAATGCTTCTAATACTTCGGGAGCGTAATCCTGCCGGTAAACAGTTGCTTGCCCAAGTTGTTGTAATGTTTCCTCTGCTTTCATGCTGTTTCTTTGTTTTAAGATGTAAAGATATAAAATTCAGGTTTTGGATGATGGCTTACATAAGAACTTACTGATTTTTGTCTATATTTGTGCAGCTCGCCTTGACGCTGAAAAGGAATACGTTGTTACATTTAAACTTATTCATATATTATGAAAAACAGAAAACTTAGAATGGGTATGGTCGGAGGTGGTTCCGATGCCTTCATCGGAGCGATACATCGTTGTGGTGCTTTTATGGACAACCAGATTGAACTTGTTTGCGGTTGTTTTAGTGTTAATCCGGAGATCTCCCACAGTTCAGGGCTTTCGTACTATCTCCCTGAGGATCGTGTCTACAACAACTATCAGGAAATGTTTGAGCACGAAAAGACCTTGCCGGAAGGTGAAAGAATGGATTTCGTAACGATTGTAACGCCTAATCGCTGGCATTTTGAACCTGCCATGATGGCACTTGAAAGAGGTTTTCATGTTGTTGTGGATAAACCGATGACTTTCTCTTTGGAAGAAGCGAAATTATTACAGAAAAAGGTGGAAGAAACCGGCTTGATCCTTGCTCTTACGCATGTCTATACCGGTTTTCCTGCTGTGAAAGAGATGAAAGCGCGTATTGCTTCCGGCGAATTAGGTAAAATCCGCAGAGTATATGTGGAATATTGCCAGGGTTGGCTTTCTGAAAGAATAGAATTGTTAGGCGGCAATAACGCGGGATGGCGTACGGACCCTAAACAGTCGGGTAAAGCAGGTTGCATAGGAGATATCGGAACGCATGCCTGGCATTTGACTGAATATGTGTTAGGACAAAAGGTCACCGAGCTATGTGGAGATTTAACAACTTTCGCACCTGATCGGCCTATTGATGATGATGGAACAGCTTTCCTTAAATATGATCAAGGTGCTAAAGGCGTTTTGGTTTCTTCCCAGATCTGTGTTGGCGAAGAAAATAATCTTCGCATCCGTGTTTATGGAGAAAAGGGAGGTTTGGAATGGATACAGGAAGAACCGAATTCCTTATACGCGAAGTGGAATAATAAACCCAAAGAGATTTATCGCGTAGGTACCGGCGGTTATATGGGTGATGTTGCAAAGTATAATATGCGTACTCCGGGTGGGCATCCGGAAGGTTTTGTCGAATCTTTTGCCAATATCTACCGTAATTTCTCCGCCGCGGTAAGAGCGTTTAATAAAGGAGAGAAGCCGGCTGCGGAAGTAATGGATTTCCCAACCGTTCATGACGGAGTAAGAGGTATGCAGTTTATTGAAACCATGGTGGAAGCTGGATATAACGATACACAAAAATGGCAGAAATGGATTGATTGAGTCGCTGAATTCTAACGGACTTATAATAGATGAATTTGAAATTAATTACAAGATATCTTTAGAAATGTCTTTTGGGGTAACAAGATCATTTTTTTTCTTGTTAAAATAGGAATGAATAAGTTTTTTGCCCAATAAAAAAAAGATTAACTTTAGTGCCTTAAATAGAGAGATATACTAACAAAATAAATCTTATTTGCTAACAGTATTACCATAAAGATAGATGATAAATAGGAATTTTTATCAAAGTTCTCAAAGGAAGAAGAGCTTTTTTCGCGGAAAGACTTTTGTTCTGCTACTTGGTCTCGGGCTCGGCATAGCCGTGATGCTTGGTGTTTATCAAACCTCCGTTTATTTTTCGACCGATGAATCCTGCATGATGTGTCACGTTCATCCTCATGCAGAAGAAACATGGAAAATAGGGCAGCATGTGAATAATGGAAGCGGTGTGAAAGTACATTGCGTGGATTGTCATCTTCCACCAAGGAGTGATACCTGGGCGCATTATACAGCTAAAGCCAAGTTGGGCACCAAAGATCTTTGGGGGTATTTAACAAAAGATAGCGCGGACTTTGATTGGGATAATAAATCGCAGTTAGAACATGCTGTTAAGTTCATACCGAATGCATCATGTGTGGAGTGTCATCAGAATTTATTTCCGGAAGGGATCGAAAATGATGGGATAACGGCTCACTTGTATTATGAAGAGAACGAAAAGAAACTGGACTTGCAGTGCATTAGTTGCCACTTGGACGCCGGACACTACAATCCGAATTATACACATGGTAAGCTGGAAGGTATCCCGACTATGGCGTCCGGTCCGATAGATACCAGCCTGTATTTTAAGAAACCGACCGAGGTTACTTCATTTACTGATTATGTGGAACAGATCCCGGGAACGATGATTTCCTTTAAGATGGTAGCTGTGCCCGGAGGTTCTTTTAAGATGGGAAGTACGTCCAAAGAAGCATTCCAAAAGGTAGACGAAACGCCCGTTCGTAATGTAACGCTCAGCCCGTTCTTTATGGCGGAAGTAGAAGCTACCTGGGATCAATACTGGGCATTCTACGGACAAACCATGAGTGAAGGTCGCACGCCTCCTGAAACTGTATATGCCAATAATAGCAATCCGGATGTAGATGCCGTTTCCGGACCTACACCTCCGTTCGGATTCCCCGATCAGGGATGGGGAGGAGGAGATCGTCCTGCCATTACGATGACGCATTACGCCGCGGAGACTTTTTGTCAGTGGTTATCGTTGAAGACCGGGAAAAAATACCGTCTGCCTACAGAAGCCGAGTGGGAATATGCTGCTCGTGGAGGGACGGAAAGCGCTTATTTTTTTGAAGGAAGTCCAACGGATTTTTCAGATCAGGGATTCTGGCGCAAGCTGTTCAGTGCGAAAACCGAGCCGATCAGTACATTTGTGATTTACAACAAGAACAGTAAAAACAGAACGCAGGAGCCTGCTTTTGTACAGGCAAATCCTTTCGGACTGAAAAATATGTTGGGTAACGTAATGGAATATTGTGCCGACAAATATGATCCGGAGGCTTATTCCAAAACGGACGAAAATATAACCAACCCCTTGGTGACCTCGGGTGAAGAATGGGTAGTACGTGGAGGTAATTATACGTCAGACGCTGCCGATCTGAGAAGTGCAGCCCGTGACTTTACCAAACATGAGGCCTGGTTGAAGACAGACCCGCAACAACCTCAAAGTATTTGGTGGTATTCGGATATTCGTGGTGTCGGATTTCGTGTTGTTTGTGAACCGGATTCGTCCATCAGTCCTAATTAAGAGCATAAATTTTTAAATAATTTATATCATGAAGAAAGAAAATAGTATTAGCAGAAGATCATTTCTGAAAAGTTCAGCTATGGCAGGTGCTCTCGGAGCAATTGGAACAGGGGGAGCAGCGACAGCATTAACTTCTTGTGGCGGCGGAGCAGATAAAGCAGCCGCAACAAAAGCGCTTAAAGAACCGGGTACATATTATATTCCCGAACTTCCTGACTTGGCTTCAGACGGACAAGAACTTAAAGCCGGCGTTATTGGTTGTGGCGGACGTGGTTCGGGTGCGGCATTTGATTTTCTTAACGCCGCTAATGGCGTAACTATCGTTGCTCTTGGAGATACGTTCCAGGAAAGAGTGGATGGTCTTGCTGATAAACTAAAAGCAGATAAAGGTATTGATATTCCTGCTGACAAACGTTTCGTTGGCTTGGATGCATACAAACAGGTTATTGATAGCGGTGTTGATGTGGTTATCGTGGCTACTCCTCCTAACTTCCGTCCGTATCACTTCCAGTATGCAACAGAAAAAGGAAAACATTCTTTCCTTGAAAAACCTATCTGTGTTGACCCTGTTGGTTATAAACTGATTGTAGCGACAGCAAAACAAGCTGCTGCCAAAGGTCTTCGCGTAGTAACCGGTACACAACGTCATCATCAACGTAACTATGTTGAATCTTACAAAAAGATTATGGAAGGCGCTATCGGCGAAATTACAGGTGGTGTAGTGTATTGGAATCAAAATATGCTTTGGTATCGTGAACGCCAACAAGGTTGGAGCGATTGCGAATGGATGATCAAAGACTGGGTAAACTGGAAATGGCTTTCGGGAGACCATATCGTAGAGCAGCATGTTCACAATATTGATGTGTTTACATGGATTAGCGGATTGAAGCCGGCTAAAGCAGTAGGTTTCGGCTCTCGCCAACGCCGTCTGACAGGTGATCAATACGATAATTTCAGCATTGATTTTACAATGGAGAATGGTATTCATCTACACAGCATGTGTCGTCAGACAGACGGTTGTGCGAACAACGTAAGTGAATTTATTCAGGGAACAAAGGGCTCTTGGTCTACTGCTAACGGAGAAACCGTAATCAAAGACCTGGCAGGTAATGAAGTTTGGAAATTTGATAAAGAAGCTGAAAAGGCTGCTTTCAAACAGACAAACCCATACGTGCTTGAGCATGTAAACTGGATTAATTGTATCCGCGGAAAGAAAGAAATCGAACAAGCATCTGAAACAGCTGTTGCTAATATGGCTGCTATCATGGGACGTGAGTCTGCATACACCGGTGCTGAAGTAACCTGGGATGCAATGACTGCTTCCAATCTGGACTACATGCCGAAAGATCTTAACCTTGGCAAGATGGATATGTCGGGATTCGTGGTTCAGGTTCCAGGAAAACCTGTTGAAAAGAAATAAAAACAACTATGTCATTAAATAGAAGAAACTTTTTAAAAACAACACTTGCCGGTGCTGCCGTTACTGCGGCAAGCACTACGGCATGGGTTGGTTGTACTTCTGCGCCAAAAACTTCAGAAACGACAAATTGCAAAGCAGAACTGAAACTTTCTTTCCAGGAAGGGATAGCACCCGGCAAAGACCTGAACGAGAAATTCGATTATTTCGAAAAGTTAGGTGTTGTAGGATTTGAACCGGGAGGTAGAGGATTGGGCGGACGTGTGCAGGAAATCAAAGACGCGCTGAATGGACGTAATATCAAAGTCAGTGCTATATGTGCAGGTTTCCAAGGCTTTATGCTTGCAGAAGATGAAGCGGTACGCAATCAGTGCCGCGATACGATGCGGGAAATCATTGCCGCAGCCGGAGAACTTGAATCTACAGGAGTTATTATCGTTCCTGCCTTTAATAATCAAAAACCCGTGATGCCCCACACACAGGAGACACGTGATTTTCTTTGTAAATGGTTTGATGAATTAGGTACTTTCGCTGTACAACACGGAACTACGGTTATTCTGGAACCGCTGAACAGAAAAGAAGCATTCTATTTACGTCAGGTAGCTGATGCGGCATCTATTTGCCGGGATATAAACAATCCGGGTGTTACTTGTCTGGGTGATTTCTGGCACATGACCTGGGAAGAAACCTGCGATATGGGTGCTTTCCTTTCGGCCGGAAAATATTTGCAACATGTGCACATGGCAAGCCGCAAACGCAGAAGCATGCCTGGCGAAGATGGTGATGCGGATAATTATATCGCCGGATTTAAAGGTCTGAAAATGTTGGGCTACGACAAATATGTGAGTTTTGAATGTGGCTGTCAGGGAGATCGCAATGTGGTTGTTCCTGCGGCTGTTGAACTTTTACGTAAACAATGGGAAGAAGCATAATATGTCTTTGATCTATTCCAATATGCAGCTGAGTGAGGTGGTGGAAGAACATCCCTCACTCATTCCTGTTATCAACAGGTTTGGTATTCGTCTCGGATTGGGCGATAAAACAGTTAAAGAGGTTTGTGACCAATATAGTATAGATGTAGATTTCCTGCTTGTCGTAATCAATACGTTTCTTAACGAAGAATACTTTCCGGAGAAAAAACTACAGGCCTTTCATACCACGCAGATTATCGATTATCTGACCAAAACAAATATCGATTATCAGCGCCACCAGATACCCAATATCGAACGTCATTTGGGTTCGTTTGTTTCTCTCAGTGCTTCGGCAGGCAATAATTCGGTTGCTTTGATCGGTAAGTTCTTTGCGTCTTTCAAAACGAAACTGACTGATCGGATTGAGAACGATGCTGCGGAATGGTTTCCTTATTGCCTTCGTTTGAGTGAAAAATTAGAGAAACTTCAATCCAATAAGCAGGAGTCGTGTCTCTTGAATTTGCCGGAGCAACAGATTGACAATTCTTTAGAAGCTTTGCTTACGGACCTGAAAAGCCTGATCATAAAACATATCTCCGGCGAGTATAATGAAAATCTTTGTTATGCGGTGATATTCTCTATAGCCAGCCTGGAAAAAGACATACGGCAGCAAGACCGTATTCGTTACCGTATATTGGCGCCCATGGTATCAGCTATGGAAAAGCTCAGCCTTTAATTTGCTTAATGTATGCATAAGAACAAGCAGATAGCAATAATACTTACTGATACACTCCAAAGCCTCGGATTGCAGGCTGTTCTTATGGATTATTTTCCTCCGGTGTCTATCACTATTTTTTCTTCTTTCGGCAGTATGGAAAAACAGGGTACGGAACAGTTTGACTTTTTCTTTATCAAGTCGGATGTATTTGTGCTTTGTTCTGAATTCTTTTTACCTCGCCGTAACAAAACTGTCGTGCTTACCTCTGACGGCGAGATGAAAGAAAATGCGAATTTGTTAGCCTCCAATTTTTATCTGAATAATACAGCCCCGTTAGAGTTGATCATCGATCGGTTGCAGCATCTTTTCAGTAGTGAAAGTAATGGCTCGGAAACGAATAAAGAACTTACTGTACGCGAAATAGATGTGTTGCAACAAATCGTTCGGGGCATTACGAATAAAGAAGTGGCTGATAAACTGAACATAAGCCTGAATACCGTTTTGAGCCACCGTAAAAATATAACAGCAAAGCTCGGAATAAAGACTGTTTCCGGACTCACTTATTATGCCATTATGAACGGACTCATCTCAGCAGACGAGATTGAATTATAGCTTATGCCGATCCCGGTCATGTTGAAAAATCACTACATGTAGTGATTGTTGCGCTTTCTGATTCACAATAATTTTGTAACGTAAATCAAAATTATATGAATAACAAATGAATTGGTGTTTGTCTTCTATATTTTCTTTGTTCGCTTTACTTTCCTTTGAAACGCTTCATGCCGAAGAAACGGATACAACACGAATCAGCAATCAGGTTAATTTAGACGAAGTGGTTATTCAATCATTTAAACAGGAACGGAGTCTGAATACAGCCCCTTTGGCAGCTTCGTCTGTGAATGGAACCATACTCCGCAATCGGGAGATGGTGAGTATTAAGGATGTCAGCTCGTTTGTTCCCAACTTATTTATTCCGGACTATGGTTCCAAGTTGACTTCCCCTGTGTATATTCGTGGCATTGGTTCGAGAATTAACGCGCCTTCTGTGGGTTTATATATTGATGGCATGCCGTTTTTTGAGAAGTCTACCTTTGATTTTGACTTTTCGGAAATTGATCAGATTGAGGTGTTGCGTGGTCCGCAGGGAACGCTTTACGGCCGTAATACAATGGGCGGGATTATCAATGTGTACACCAAGTCTCCACGTAAATACAAGGGTACCGACCTTCGTGTTGCGGCTGGTAATTACAATAATCTGAAAGGTTCTGTTTCTCACTACGGACAATTATCAGACCGGGTTGCTTTTTCGGTATCGGGAGATGTGATGAATTCCGGCGGTTATTTCACGAATGAATATACAGAAGAGAAAGCCGATGATTCGTTTTCTGCTTCCGGACGGGTGCGTTTGGAATGGGATGTGACGGATCGTTTGACGTTAAAGGTTATCAGCAATCTGGACTACACCGATCAGGGAGGTTATCCTTATGCTCCTTTTGATAGTGTAACGCAGGTAGCTAAAGACGTGAATTATAATGCCTATAGTTCTTACGAGCGACTGATTTCCACCTCCGGACTGAATTTGGAATATCGTACGGATTTGTTTCATATCAATAGTCATACTTCCTACCAATACCTGTCGGATGACCAGCGAATAGATCAGGACTTTTCTCCTGCCGATCTTTATTTTATTACGCAGAAACAGAAACAAAGTATGTTTTCCGAAGAACTGAATATCAAATCCAATAATGATGGTCGTTATAAATGGCTGTTCGGTGCTTTCGGCTTTTATCAGGGAGTAGACAATACGGTCGAGATGGATTACCGGGCACAGAAGTATCAGACTCGCAAAGCGTATGATATGCCGACTTACGGAGTTGCGTTCTATCACCAATCCACTTTAGACGATCTGCTGATAGACGGATTGTCTCTGACGTTAGGGCTTCGTTATGATTACGAGCACGCGGAGAATGATTACATGGCGTTCATGACAAAAGACGCGGCGACTCAGGAAACAGATCGGTTTGATACGAATCTCAGCTTTAATCAACTGACACCGAAATTCGCGTTGCAATATACATTGCCCACAGGAGAAATGCTCTATGCTACGGTTACCAAAGGATATAAAACCGGAGGCTTTAACACCTCATTCAGTACAGATGATGATCGGACGTTTGATCCGGAATATAGCTGGAACTACGAACTGGGAACCAAACTGGATATCTGGAAAAACTACCTGAGCCTCGATCTGGCGTTGTTCTATATCGACTGGCGCAAACAACAGATTTACCAGCCGATAGCAAGCGGACAAGGTTCGATGCTGAAGAATGCCGGCAAGTCGGAAAGCAGAGGCTTTGAAGTAGGTATGCACGGACGTCCGTTTAATGGTTTCCTCTGGCAGGTAAACTACGGATATACGCACGCGATATTCAAGGAGTATCAACGCGCTGAGACATTGAGTTATAATGGCAACTTTCTGCCGATGGTTCCTCTGAATACCTTTGCGGTGAATGCGGATTACACCTTGTCTTCGGTGTTTAACCTGGTAGATCGTGTTACATTCAGTTTGGGCTATACCGGAACGGGCAAACTGTATTGGACGGAAGCAAATGTCGCTTCACAATCCTGGTACGGACTGTTGAATGGGAAAGTGACCGTTACACAAGGGAAAGCTTCTGTTTCTTTCTGGGCAAAAAACATCACAAATACGGATTATACCGCTTTTTATTTTGAAGCAATGGGTAGTAGTTTTGCGCAGAAAGGAAAACCCTTTACCTTTGGGGGTAGTATAGCGATGACATTTTAAATCAATATGATAGATAAAAAAAAAGTATTTAATCTGGGTACATTCCTGTCTCTTTATATAGCACAGTCTATACCGATGAGTTTTTTCTCTACAGTATTACCTGTGATTATGAGGCAAGAAAACTTCTCGCTCGCGTCAATAGGCTTGTTGCAGCTGATCAAGCTACCCTGGATCTTTAAATTTTTGTGGTCTCCTCTTGTTGACCGGAACTGCGTTACCACCAATCAATTCAAATTCTGGATATTTTCTTCGGAGTTGATCTATGCCTCGTTGATATTCTCGGTTGCTTTTCTCAATTTCAAAATGGATTTCTACCTGATTTTGATTCTCATCATCTTGTCGTTTATCGCATCTGCCACGCAGGATATTGCAACGGATGCATTGGCTGTTCTTTCATTTAACCGGAAAGACAAGAGTTTGGTCAACAGTATGCAGTCGATGGGGAGTTTCTTTGGCTCTATGGTCGGAAGCGGACTCCTATTGCTTTTGTTCCGTCAGTTTGGGTGGAATAATCTTTTACCTTGTCTGGCTTTGTTTGTTTTTATAGCGCTGCTGCCGCTCTCACTGAATAATAATCTGGAGATTCAACCTCCCCAAACCACCGTTCGGGCAAAGAAAGCTGATTTTATTTATTTCTTCAATCAAAAAGGAATCTGGAGGCAAATCGGATTCCTGTTCCTGTGTTATTCCGGACTAATCGGTACGCTTGCTATGCTGAAGCCGTATATGGTGGATCACGGATACGATATGCAGGAGATTGGGTTGATGTATGGTATTGTAGGTACTTCGGTGGGTGCGCTTGCTTCCTTTGCCGCCGGATTTATTGTGCGGAAGATAGGGCGTCATGCCTCCCGAATACTTTTTGCCGCGTTGATTTTTATAACCGCTGTGTTCTTTACCTTCATCACCTGGATGAATCCGTCTGCTCCGGTACTTTATGTAGGAATCTTCTTGATCTGGGGAAGTTACGGTATGGCTACGATCGTGGTTTATACAACGGCAATGGATTGTGTGCGACCGGGCAGGGAAGGAACAGACTTTACGATACAAACCGTAGTTACGCATCTGAGCAGTATGTGTATTGCTATATTGAGTGGTAAATTGGCCGATCTCTGGGGATATCAGGGTTTGTTTTGCTTTCAGGCTACTATGGCATTGACCTCATTGGTTTATGTGCTGACTGTTTTTAAAGGAGAAAAACGTATTGACTGATTATGAAACAAGCAATTCTTGAAAAATATAACATTCCGGTTCCCCGGTACACGAGCTATCCGCCGGCTAATTATTTTACCGATTCATTTACATCTGCTGATTATGTTTCAGCTATAGAGGCATCAAACACGGCTCGTCCGGATCATATTTCTTTTTATCTTCACATGCCTTTCTGTCGCAGCTTGTGTCATTACTGTGGGTGCAATGCCTACGCCATGCAAAAGCCGGAAGCGGTGGAAAAATATATTCAAGCCGTACATGCCGAAATTGATTTGGTTGTCAAACGGCTTGCGCCAAAACGTAAGATCGCTCAGATTCATTACGGTGGAGGAACACCTACCGCTTTGCCGGCACATTATCTTCGCGAATTGAATGCACATTTGCTTTCTGCTTTCGATTGTATCGAAAACCCCGAAATCGCGATAGAGTGCCATCCCGGATATGCAGATGAGGCTTACTGGCAAGAGCTGCTCGCTGCAGGCTTCAATCGTTTCAGCTTAGGTATACAGGATTTTGACGAAAAAGTATTGAAGGCGGTAAACCGCAAACCGTCTCTTCTGCCCGTCCATGCGATATTCCATCACTTGAAAGCGCATGGAGCGAAAGTAAATATGGATTTTATCTACGGACTGCCTTATCAAACCGCGGATAGTTTTGCCGATACCATACAACAAGCTGTCGCGTTGGAGCCGGATCGCTTAGTCACTTTCTCCTACGCCCACATTCCCGGCATCTATAAAAGACAACTCGTGCTTGAAAAAGCAGGTTTGCCCGTAAGCGAAGAAAAGAGCCGGATGTATATTTCTGCCTGTGAGATTTTGGCTTCCGCCGGATATAAAAGTGTGGGTATGGATCATTTCGTGAAACCGGAAGACGAACTTTACGAAGCGCTTGTTAACGGACAGTTGCACCGTAACTTTCAGGGCTATTGCACACGCCGCACGACAGGACAGGTCTATGCCTTCGGCGTGACCGGAATCAGCCAGCTGGCGGATGCCTACTGTCAGAATACGAAGAATATTTCTGAATATATAGAGCGGATAGAAAAAGGAGAACTCCCTATTATTAAAGGCTATAAACTGAGCCGGGAAGAACAAATCACCCGTGAAGTAATCGAAACCCTGATGTGTAATTATGCCATAGACTGGCTTGCTTTGTCGGAAAGATTAGCGCTGTCCGTTCAGGAATTACAGCAGACAATAGGCTACGATGAAATCCAAATGCAACAGTTCGCGGAAGACGGACTAATTGAATACAATCAAGACCAATTAACGATCACGCCGGAAGGACGCCTTTTTGTCCGCAATGTAGCCGCCTCAATGGACTTGTTAATGCGAAATTCAGATAAAGTCTTTTCTAAACCGGTGTAAAGGTTGTCTTTTAAGTTTTATCAGTATTCATACATCAAACCGAACCCATTCGGTGTCGTACGTTTGCCCTGTATCATGGTGTCATCAAACCGC
>DAIPZX010000027.1:0-12140 GCA_036781995.1 Massilibacteroides sp.
CTGTCCATGATTAAGAATTCAATAACTAATAAAGCCAATACAATCCAGGCTAAAAACTGGAATTGCTCGTCATACTCAGAATATACCTTACTCTCAAGTTCCGACTTATTCATCTTTTCGATTTCATTCTGTAAAGCACGCAATGCGGAATTGGTATTATCCGCACGCACATACAAACCCTTTCCGGCTGCTGCGATTTCCTGACACATTTGTTCATTCAGTTTTGAGATCACCACATTTCCCTCACGGTCTTTCATGAAGTTATTACCTCCTCCGATGGGAATAGGCGCTCCCTTAGGTTGCCCCATACCTACGATATTCACATGAATATTCTTATCCGAAGCATTTTTAGCCGCTCCGATCGCATCATCTTCATGGTTTTCGCCATCGGTTATCAGAATGATCGTTTTATCCGACGCTTCACTTGGGGTAAAAGAACGAGTTGCCAGGTTAATCGCTTTACCAATCGCTGTTCCTTGTGTAGAAACCATTTCCGGATTTATTGATGATAGAAACATCTTAGCCGAAATATAATCAGAGGTGATTGGTAATTGAGTAAAGGCATCGCCCGCAAAAACAATCAGCCCCACTTTATCGTTCGTAAAACCATCTGTCAAACGTGAAAGTATCTGCTTTGATTTTTCCAGACGGTTAGGAGCTACGTCTTCTGCCAACATGGAATTAGATACATCCAGACAAACCATAATCTCCACGCCATGGCGTTTTACTGTTTCCAGCTTAGAACCAAACTGCGGACCTGCCGCAACAAAAATCATCACGCTTATCGCACTAAACAACAGCCAGAATTTTAAATTCTGTCTTTTTGAGGAAACCTCCGGCATCAACTCTGCCAAGAGTTCCGGATTTCCGTATTTCTTAATCGCTTTCCTCTTGGCTATCACTGAATACACATAGAAAATAAGGATAGCCGGAAGCGTAAACAACAAGTATAAAAACTCGGGATTTGCAAAACGAAACATAAGCTCTTCTATTTTTATGGTATATTCCTTAATATAGTTCTTCTTAACAAGACTTCAAGTAACAGTAAAGCAAAAACAAGCAACGCCCAGTTTTTATATTCCTCCTGCTTCTTGCTGAATTCCTGAACCTGTATCTTTGTCTTCTCCATCTTATCGATTTCAGTATAGATATTCTTCAAACTCGAATTATCTGTTGCCCGAAAATACTGACCGCCCGTTGTTGATGCTATTTGCTTTAACGTAGGTTCGTCGATATCAACCCTTACATTCTGGTACTGTATTCCAAATGCCGTAGGAAATGGATAGGGGGCTTCACCCTCCGTGCCAACGCCAATGGTATAAACACGTATACCGAATGTTCTTGCTATTTCAGCAGCCGTTACGGGGGCTATTTCGCCCATATTATTCGAACCATCAGTCAATAAGATAATTACTTTAGATTTAGCCTGGCTATCTTTTATACGGCTTACGGCGTTGGCAAGTCCCAATCCGATGGCTGTACCATCATCAATCATGCCGCACTGAATGTCTTTAAACAGGTTTAACAATACAGTATGGTCAGTCGTTAACGGACATTGCGTAAAGCTTTCGCCCGAGAAAATAACCAAGCCTATATTATCATTCGGACGTCCGTTAATGAATGAAGCCGCTACATCTTTTGCCGCTTCCAGACGATTTGGTTTCAAATCTTCCGCCAGCATACTCGTAGATACGTCTATTGTCAGTAGTATGTCGATTCCTTCGGTAGATGTATTTTGCCAGTTATCCGTTGATTGCGGTCTGGCAAGCACAATAATAAGAAGTGCTATCGCTCCGATCCGTAAAACAAAAGGTACATGCCTCAGATAAACCTTATAAGACGAGGCTGCAGGAGCATCAAATGCCTGAGACGAGGATACCTGCAAGCTCGCCTGCGTCTTACGTAATTTCCAGATATACCAACCGATCAAAGGAATCAACAGGAGCAGCAGATATAAATATATGGGATCAGCAAATATCATTTTACTTCATCTTTTACAGTTAAACCTTCTACATCTTCTTTTTGCGATTCTTCTTGTTCAGGAGAAGCTATTTCTACGACCTTGGTCTGATTCACAAATAAATAAGCATTCATTAAGCTGAGCTCATTTTCTTCGGGAAGAGGATGTAGTTTTGCGAATTTCACTAAATCAGACAACCGGAGCACCTGCGTCAAATTCGCAAATACAGAATCTACATCTGAAATCTTATGGATGACAGCCAGAATCTCACCTGAAGTCATTTCCTGCGCGTTAATACCAAAACGTTCCAGTATATATTTCCGGAGAATGTCTGTGAGCGATGTGTAATATTCTTTATTACGCCCTTGTTGCCACAGTTTTTGTAATTTCAATTCGTCTAATTCTTTCACAGCCTGTTCATGCGGAGGTAAAACAGGTTCCGGGGCTTTCTGAGGTATTAAGGGCTTTCTGTTACGCAAACGCTGTATAACATAACCTATCACACAAATCAGGAATAAGGCAAATAAGATCCCGTAAATCAGCGCATAATAATCTGCCAACACAAAGGGAGGACTCCAAACAGGCTTAATATCATAAAACTCTTCCGGATTCTCCACATTCACCGGGATAGTAGAAACTTTCAGCGCAATCTGATTAGAAACGATTGTGTCTGACCCGTCTATCACCTTCAAAGGAGGTAATAAATAAAGTGCGGAATCAAACGATGTTACCAGAATATCCTGCTTAATTACGATCCGGTCGTTATCAATATGTGTCGTATCCGGTATGGATAGCAACAAGACTTCCACTCCACGCATTAGCGTATCCCTTGGTATCAAAGGCAATATCTCCCGCCCATTATCTGTTGTTATAGACAGATGCAAAACAGTTTGTTCGCCTATAAGTATAGCGGTAGAGTCAGCCGACACATCAATCAATGTCTTTTGCGCAAATAGCTGGCCACAAAAAAATATCTGAATAAGAACAAATAATAAACAGCTATATCTTCTAAATCTTGTCATACTTCAATTACGTTTTTCAAACAAGGCAATTAACTCCTTCACATAATCATCTTCGGTACGTATGGAAACGGAATCTACACGACTTTTCTTAAATGAATCATACATTTCACCCTGACGTCTTTTCCACCATTGATCATACGCTTCGCGAACTCGTTTGGATGAACTGTCTATCCATCGTTCCACACCGGTTTCCGCGTCTTTGATCTTCATCAATCCAACCGCAGGCAATTCCGCTTCTCTGCGGTCATACACTTGTATAGCTACCATATCGTGCTTGCGATTCGCTATTGTCAACGCATCTTTGAAGTTGCCTTTATCAATAAAGTCTGAAATCAGAAATGCCGAACAACGTTTTTTAATCGCATTCGTCAAATATTTCAGCACATGAGAAATATCGGTCTGCGTTTGCTCCGGCTGAAAGTCTATTAATTCACGTATCACGTACAGAATATGCTTCTTTCCTTTCTGGGGAGGTATGAATTTTTCGATCTTATCCGAAAAGAAAATCACCCCGATTTTATCATTATTTTGTATTGCGGAGAAAGCCAAGGTGGCTGCGATTTCAGTAATGATCTCTTTTTTCATTACATTAACCGAACCAAAATCACGGCTTCCGGATACATCGATAAGCAACATCACCGTCAACTCACGTTCTTCTTCAAAAACCTTAATATAGGGTTTGTTGTAACGTGCCGTCACGTTCCAGTCTATATCCCGGATATCATCACCGAACTGATATTCACGCACCTCGCTAAACGCCATTCCGCGTCCTTTAAAGGCGGAGTGATATTGTCCCGCGAAAATATTACGGGAGAGACCACGTGTTTTTATTTCAATCTGTCGTACCTTCTTTAACAGCTCACTTGTTTCCATAATCAAATTATCTTGTTTCGATTGTTAGCAGGTAAGGAGCTACACTGCTATTCATCAAGGCACTTCTACTTTATTCAATATCTCGCTGATAACTTCTTCTGAAGTTAAATTATTCGCTTCCGCTTCATAACTTAAACCGATACGATGACGCATCACGTCATAACATACCGCGCGTATATCTTCCGGAATTACATAGCCTCTGCGTTTAATGAATGCATAAGCGCGGGCAGCCAAAGCCAAGTTGATAGAAGCACGCGGAGAAGCACCAAAAGCGATCATCCCTGTCAGGTTGGACAAGCCATGTTCCTGCGGGAAGCGAGTAGCAAATACAATATCCACAATATAGCGTTCGATCTTTTCATCCAGATAAACTTCACGAACCACTTTGCGGGCTTCTATAATTTCTTCTTTAGTCAAAATCGGCTTGATAGCAGCTCTTTCTCCTCCGATATTCTGACGTATGATCAATTTTTCCTCTTCTTTTTTCGGGTAATTGATCACTACTTTCAGCATAAAACGGTCTACCTGTGCTTCGGGCAGCGGGTAAGTACCTTCCTGCTCAATCGGGTTTTGCGTAGCCATTACCAGGAATGGTTCGGGCAGTTTGTATGTTTTCTCGCTGATTGTAACCTGACGTTCCTGCATCGCCTCCAACAAAGCACTTTGTACTTTAGCCGGCGCGCGGTTAATTTCATCCGCTAATACAAAATTAGCAAAGATCGGACCTTGCTTGACCAGAAATTCTTCCTTCTTCTGGCTATAGATCATCGTACCCAACACATCGGCAGGTAATAGGTCCGGCGTAAACTGGATGCGGCTGTAATGCGCATCGATTAATGAAGATAGCGTTTTAATCGCAAGTGTCTTTGCTAATCCGGGAACTCCTTCTAACAGGATATGTCCGTCAGAAAGCAGACCAATCAATAACGATTCAACTAAATGTTTTTGTCCAACAATTACCTGATCCATTCCTACGGTAATCATGTTTACAAAAGAACTTTTACTTTCTATTCGCTCATTCAATTCACGAATATCGACTGTCTGATTCATATAATTCAACTATTTTATATTGTATATTTTCTCTTCCTTTATCACTACTAATAATGAATGCACAAAATTAGAAATGTTAAATTCGTATCCTTAACTTTTGCAGTTAAATAATACTAACTCACACCCCTCTGTTTTTTATTATTTTTCAAAAAAAACAAATTAATTAAACAAGGTATTTAGTTCTGCCTGTTTTTCCTTTGCCTTAGCGACAGATTCCGGATTTTTTGCATCAATACCATACAAGGCAGGATCCGGCACAATCAATTCAGTTCCCATCTGAATATTATTCGGGTTATTTATAATCGCTTTATTGTGCTCATAGATATATACCCAAAAGACTTTATGACCGTAATGCTTCAAAGCGATAAGGGTCAACCGAGTATCAGGTACTATTTTCACAATCACAGGTTCTTTTGGCTCTGTTTTAACCGTATCGACTACATTCGGGTCTGTTATCGAGGTTGAATCCGGGGTTATTTCCGAAGATCCTTCCAACAAGTCAGACTCCGTTTCAACGACAACCATCTTTTCTTGTTTAATATCTTTTATATGATCAATTTTCTTTGAGTTGAAATTAAAAAAGAAAATTCCACCAATAACACAAGCTGCAACAAACAAACCGAGAAACACAAATGTTCCATTTCGTTTCTTTGAGACAGGAGGAGGCAGCACATCCGTATGCTCTTCCGGTACAATCTCTGTTTTTCCCGGCTTAAGCTTAGGTTCATTCGCTATTACCATTTCCGGTTTTTCCTTCGGATCTTCTTCTTTTTCTTCAGAGAATGTTACACCTTCATTTAACTCTGTTGTTTCAAAAGAGCCGAACGGTTTATTCACCTGCTCTTTTAACTCTTTATCCGGTGTGAAGGTTAACTTGGAATGAGCAGGAATAACGAATCGTTCGCCGGTATTGATATGAATACTTCCCCGCTCTTCAACAGAAACAACCTTGAACGTTCCAAACCCCTTTATTTTCACGATTTTCTCTTCCAGCAAAGCATCAGAAACAACGACAAGCAATTCCCTCAAAAACAATTCGGTAATTTTCTTATTCTTTCCTGTATACTCCGCGAGCAAAGCGGCTAAATCTGATATATTCAAGCGTTCATTCATTCTATATCAAGATCTTTCAGCCTATTCTTCAAGGTTGTTCCCGGCTTAAATACAGGAATTAATTTTGGGGGAACCAGATAACGTTTGCCATTAACCGGATTTACAGAGACACGTTCTGCTCGTTTTTTTACGTCAAATAAGCCAAACGATTGAAGGTAAATAGTATCATTGTCAACAAGTTTTGAGCCAACAACGTCAGATAGTGCAGACAGCAGGTCTGAAGTCTCCTGTGCAGAACAATTGATCCGACCCGACAATTTAGATATCAACTCTTTGTTATTCACAATCTTACTCATTCAAAATTATATGCGATATTAGTGATTTTTTCAGAGATACACAAATCTGAAAATAAAAAACCGGTCTTTAAACCGGTTTTCCATACAAATCAAACACTTCTGCTCGTTCGATCCGTATATTATAAAAGCTTCCTACCGAAAGAGGGTTGGATTTATCAATCAGAACTTCGGGGTCAACTTCAGGGGAATCAAACTGTGTACGCCCAATATAGAAGTCGTCATCTTCACGGTCAATAATCACCTCAAGCACCTGCCCTACTTTTGCTTCATTCACCTCCGCGGCGATGCCTTCCTGCACTCGCATCAGATAGTCTAAACGCTCCTGCTTAATCTCCTGAGGGATATCATCCGTATATTTCTTATACGCATACGTACCGGTTTCGTGACTATACGCAAAAGCTCCCATTCGCTCGAAACGAATCCTACGGGTAAAGTCAAGCAATTCCTCAAAATCCTGTTCGGTTTCTCCGGGATGCCCTACCATCAAAGTAGTACGCAGATGAATACCCGGAACTTCCGCGCGCATGCGTTGTAATAAGTCGTAGGTTTCCGCTTTTGTTATGTTCCGCCGCATGAGTTTGAGCATCGGGTCGCTGATATGTTGCAATGCAATATCCAGGTAGTTACATATATTATCCCGTTCGCGCATCACACGTAACAGATCAGATGGAAAATGCGCAGGATAAGCATAATGCAAGCGCATCCACTTAACGCCCTCAATATCGGAAAGTCGTTCCAACAGTTCGGGCAAGGCCATTCGCTTATAGGCATCCAGTCCATAATAAGTCAGGTCTTGCGCTATTAGCTGGAATTCCTTTACTCCTTGTGATACAAGCAGCTTTACTTCTGCTTCAATTTCTTCCATCAGACGCGATTGATAACGCCCCGTTATAATAGGAATCGAACAATAAGAACAAGTGCGGTCACAACCTTCCGCTATTTTCAGATAACTGTAATGTGAAGGGGTAGTCAACACGCGGTCTGAAGCTAATTCTTTATGGTATGATTTTCCCAGATCGGCAATCAGTTCTTTCCAATTGAACTTACCGTAAAAGCGATTCACTTCGGGCAGTTCTTTTTTCATTTCCGTCAGAAAGCGCTCAGACAGGCAACCCATCACGTAAAGCTCTCCTATCCTACCCTTTTTCTTCGCTTCTCCCAATTCCAGAATCATGTTGATGGATTCTTCCTGCGCGTCACCAATAAATCCGCAGGTATTTACCACTACAATTTCTCCGTTTATCTTATCCGCGTCATGTGCGACAGTATAGCCATTGGCTACAAATTGGCGCATAAGTTGTTCGGAATCCACCAGATTCTTTGAACAACCCAGTGTAATTATGTCTACTTTATTTTTTCTCATGTTTACTGATTACTCGCCAAATAAGGAGTTTACAAATTCCTTTCTGTTGAAAACTTGCAAATCTTCCATACCTTCCCCAAGGCCAATATATTTCACGGGGATACGAAATTGATCCGAAATACCGATCACCACTCCGCCTTTTGCCGTTCCATCTAATTTGGTTACAGCCAACGCGTTCACTTCCGTAGCAGCGGTAAATTGTTTAGCTTGTTCAAAAGCGTTTTGTCCGGTAGAACCATCCAATACGAGCAACACCTCATGTGGAGAATCGGGCACAACCTTTTTCATCACATTTTTAATCTTAGTCAATTCATTCATCAAATTGACTTTATTGTGCAAACGACCTGCCGTATCAATGATAACCACATCCGCTTTATTGGCGACAGCCGAACTCAATGTATCAAAGGCCACAGAAGCCGGGTCGGCTCCCATCTTTTGTTTCACGACAGGCACATCCACCCGTTCACCCCAGATAACCAACTGTTCTACAGCCGCTGCGCGGAATGTATCGGCGGCACCAAGATAAACCCGATGTCCGGTTTTTTTGAACTGGTAGGCCATTTTGCCGATAGTCGTTGTTTTCCCGACTCCGTTCACACCTACTACCATAATCACATACGGCTTCTTATCTTGCGGTATCACAAAACCATCGGCATCTTCCGTATTGTTTTCTGTCAATAGGGCAGCTATCTCTTCGCGCAGAATAGCGGTCAATTCCTGTGCATTAACGTATTTGTCTTGTTCAGCCCGCTGTTCAATCCGGGAAATAATCTTCAAAGTAGTTTCTACACCCACATCAGAGGTGATCAAAACCTCTTCCAAATCATCCAAAACCTCCTCGTCAACCTTGCTTTTACCGGCAATTGCTCTGGTGAGTTTAGAAAAAACACTTTCTTTTGTTTTAGACAATCCTTTGTCTAACGTTTCTTTCTTTTCCCTACTGAAAAAGCTGAAAATTCCCATACTATACCTGCTTTTATTTATCTCTTATCAAATGTAGGCGCTAAGTTACACCATTTTATCAACAACTCAATATGATTTTACCTACGGGGAGAAAAAAATCAGGAACGGCTAACCTGTAACCCTGTACGCGACAGACTCATATCAACGAAACGGGCATTATCTGATTCTTTGGACTCCTGTAGTATTTGTTTAATTTTGACAGCAGCTTCGGGATCTTTGGCTACAATATAAAGATAGCCTCCTCCACCTGCACCCGGCAGTTTATATCCTTGTGCATAATCAGCGATCAAGGATATCATCTGTTCGATAGCCGGAGGATTCGTCCCCCGGTCTAATGCTTTATTCAATTCCCATGTTTTTTTAATCAGACTGCCGTACAAGGTAAAGTCGCCGTGCTGAATGGCATCATACATATCCAAAGCATGCGTTTTCATTTCCGCCAGCAGATTCAAATGTTGGGAACTATTCAAAAACATTCCCCGCACAATCTCCGACAGGATATTCTTCGCCGTCCTGGTGATTCCGGTATAATACAATAAATGACACGAACGGTATTCGGCATCTGTAAACAAATAGTCCGGCAACCAACGCACAGCCGGATTCTGGTCAAACCCTTCAGTTGTCTGCAACAACTTCAATCCATGAAGTATCCCTCCGTACTGATCTTGCCAGCCGCCTCCGGTGGTCAACAGTTGTTCCAGAATAAGTGTACGGTTGCCTATCTCGTTCTTATCCCAGGACAATCCGCAGAAATCAGCAAGAGCGCCCAATACCGTTGCTGCCAAAATAGAACTTGTTCCTAAGCCCGAACCTGCCGGAATCGCGGATAAAAGGGTTATTTCGATTCCTGCGCCAAAGGCTTTCAACTGTTCAGACAGGGAAGTGTATTTCTCTTCCGAGAATTCCGGCAAAAAACCGGCTAATGCCAACGCTGCTTTAGGTATGGAAAAAGGAGAACCTATGGTATGAAAATTCTTTAACTCATCCCAGGTAGATATAACATCTATCGCTCCCATATCTATTGATCGCAGAATAATCCGATAGTCTTTCGATGGTTTTACATATACCTGCAAAGGAGGCTGCCCGTTCAATTCAATAGCTACATTTACCACATTACCGCCTACATATAAGCAATAAGGCGGAGTATCCGTCCACCCTCCCGCAAGATCTATTCTCACCGGACTTCGAGACCAGACAATCTGATCCTGATAAACACTTAATGACGGTTGTTGCTGTTTATTTTTTAACAGGGCAACCATTCCTTCCTGCAATAACGTGAAAGATCGTTTTTCGTCCTGTTCGAATTTCTTTTCTTGCAAACGCAGCACCTCAGCCCGGAACATATAATCATGTATCCGTTTGATTAGAGGGGCATCTTCGGGTAAAACTGTGGGAAGATTTATTTTATTTTGCACAAAAGACCGGGCGGCATCCTTCAGATCCAATTGATAAAAGATACTCTTTTCGTGATTGGCAGCTAATAAGGACCAGTTACAGGAAGAATAAACAACCCGTTGTGCAACCAACCGTTCCATATTCGCATACAACAGAATCTGATTGGCAGATACCTTTTCCGCCGTATTCCAAATTTGCTTTCCGGTTTCCAGACCGGGCTCATTCAGCATCCAGCGAAGCACGAGTTCCATCTCTTCGCTTTGCTCCGTTAAAGGGAAGAGGGGAGCATCCTGTATATCAACAAAAGGAGTTATCTGTAGATTCCGGTCAGTAACCCATTGATAAAAAGGCTGCCCAACAAATGTTGTATCCCGATTATCGGAAGCACCCCGGAAAGCATCGTCAAACCCATAAGGTCTGACAGCATATTGGTTTTGCCCGTAAGGCGCGATGTCAATACAAGCGCCTGCCGGCAAGTTCAACGTCCAATTATTCCGGGGAATTCCGGTCAGGATATGTTGATGTTTCAATAGCCAGTTTGTACCGATATGGCTGTTCTCTATCCACAAATCTGAGTTTTCGGCTGTAAGTTTGATGTCGACTGCCGCATTCTGCACAAACATGGCCGGATGCGGTTTTACTTTACGATGCATTATCGCTCGCTGGTCACACACGCGGTTTTGTACCGCCAAGGTAGAAGAGATCAATTCCCGGCTTGTTCCGTAATGGTAAAACTCTCCTCCGGGCAAGGGAAGGATAGCTACAGTCAGGCGGTTCACTTCTTCATCTTTTACCCGGGGATGTTCGCCTAAAGCAAGTCCGAATTCACCGTATAGATCATATTTTGCAAAGCCATTCGAAGTTTGGGTACGCTTCATCAACACCTCCATTGCCCGATCGCTGAGCAACCAGATGCCAATATCCATCAAGAACAAATGCGTCCGGTTCAAATCACCTAATTGTTCTACAGACGGTTTTTGCAGCATAAAATCCAATACATCCGGTTTATTCCGGTTGGAGACAAACACACCATGGTTCTTAGCTAAAGAAGGCTCTACCCAAAGTCCGTAACAAACCACATCTGCTTCTGGAATAGACTGTAGAGATTCGTTTGCCCGGATGTAGACATCGCCGCTTGCGATGAGTGTACGCAAGGTGTCCGGCGCTTTGTTCATAATCTTTTCATAGAGTGGTATCTGCAAAGACAGCAAACTCTGGTTTAGTTTTTGTCCACGCTCCCAGCGAAACACAGGTATAGGGGTTAACACTTTACCGCTCGTAGCATAAGCCGGAAGTCTGCGGCTTTGCCCTCCGGCATGGAGCACAATTTTCTTCTCTTTTCTGAGCCAGTCTTCCATAGAGCTACCGGGCTCTTCCAACTCTTTACAAGCATTCAGCAACCAGGCAGTACCTCCGCCGGAGCCTAACTGTTTATCAATCGGGTCAGAATAAGCAAACCATTCCGACCGGTCTAATTTGAATACGTCATAAATCGTTTCAACAAGATTAGGAGGGAGAGAGATTAACTTCTTCATTGCATTCAATTAGCTAAAACCAATTAATGTAAAATTGCATATATTAATTCTTTCAACAGTTCCGCGTCAGAAGCCGAACTGTTACCTATTCCTTTAGAGCGAGCATCCGCATTCCGTATTGCCCCAATTGTTTGAAAAGCTTTCATCGCGGAGTAATTACGCACTCCCAAGAGGTAATCTTTCACAAAAAAAGCGCTTCGCATGCCGAGAGCTGCCATTAATCCATTTTCGGATCGGTCCTTTGAGTAAAAGCAAATCAGCAGATTGGTGAAATAATTAAACAACACAGACAAAGTCATTTGTAGCGGATTGCTTTTGGGATTTTTCTCAAAGTATTGAATAATCCGGTTCGCCTTTAAAACATCTTTTACCGCCAGCGCTTTAATCAATTCAAAATTATTGTATTCCTTACTGATTCCGATATTTTGTTCTATCAATTCCGGCGTAATCCGGTTTATTCCCTTATCCGAGAGGATAATCGCTAATTTATCCAGTTCTTTTACCAAACGCCCCAAGTCATTGCCGATGTAGTCAGTCAACATCTGAGATGCTTTCGAATCAATATCGACC
>DAIPZX010000028.1:0-11895 GCA_036781995.1 Massilibacteroides sp.
AAGAGATGCCTGAATATAATATAGCTATCGAGAAGAACGGATTGGATAAACTACTTGCGAAATATGATTATACTCTAATTTTGGAAAAAGAGAAAGAAGAACTAAGTTCTTTTGGTGATATTGAGAAATTCAAAAAACTGCTTGACCCTGCAACTTCCAAACTTTGTTTGCCGAATCAGCGGATAAACTTCACCTATAATCCTCATGACAGAGTAATTGTATTGGATAATGCCGTACTGTTGCGGAATATGAATATTATGGGAGAATGGGGACAACTGAGGATTAAAAGCGGTGTTGTCCGTATGAATGATTGGTCGGCATTTTATCTTCTTCCTCCTACAAGTATTAGTTTAAATGTAGTTCAAGGAGATGATTATGAACTTAATCTCAATCAGGACTGGAAAATAGAAGAAGAAAACGGACTTTACAGAATCGTATGTCTTTTTTCTCAAAGAGTATACTCTTTCGGAGAAAAGACGGGTCAGTCCGAAAAGTCGGTTGGCTTTTAGAAAAAGGACTTGACCTTTACTGTTTTTCGTTTACAGTTTTGATTGTTATATGTGAGTTTAGTTTACACAGTATAGGGTTTATTTTCCTGTTATGATTTTACGAATCTCGCTTAGTTTATTCAAGGCTTCTATTGGGGTGAGGTTGTTTACATCTATATTCTTGATCTCGTCGCGGACGGCGCTCAAAACGGGGTCGTCCAGTTGGAAGAAATTGAGTTGATAGCCTTCTGCTCCTGAAGCGATGTTTTTGACAGATTTGCTTTTTATGCTGTCTTTGCTCTTGATGCCTTCCTGACGGTTGTCGGTCTCCAGTTGTTTGAGTATTTCATTAGAGCGCTTCACGATACTTTTGGGCATACCCGCCATTTTAGCTACATGGATACCAAAACTATGTTCGCTGCCGCCGGGAATTAGCTTGCGCAAGAAGATCACTTTATTGCCTACTTCTTTGACGGAGACATTAAAGTTTTTGATCCGCTTGAAAGAATGTTCCATTTCGTTCAGTTCATGATAGTGCGTTGCAAAGAGCGTTTTCGCGTGCATTCCCGGATGTTCGTGTATATATTCTACGATTGCCCAGGCGATCGAAATACCGTCGTATGTGCTTGTTCCGCGTCCTAACTCATCAAAGAGCACCAAACTGCGCGAGGAGAGGTTGTTGATAATATCCGACGCCTCGCTCATTTCAACCATAAAAGTGGATTCTCCTACGGAAATATTGTCTGAAGCTCCTACGCGGGTGAATATTTTATCGACCAGTCCGATTCTGCAACTTTCCGCCGGCACGAAACTCCCGATCTGGGCCAGCAGGGTGATCAAGGCGGTTTGACGCAGCAGGGCTGATTTACCTGCCATATTAGGACCGGTAATGATAATGATCTGCTGCTTTTCGGAATCCAGATACACATCGTTAGCAATATATGGTTCGTCCAGAGGCAGTTGTTTTTCGATCACTGGATGTCTACCTGCTTTAATGTCTATTATATCGGATTCGTCTACTACCGGACGGATGTATTTATTCATCTGTGCCACTTTCGTGAATGAAAGCAGGCAGTCTAAACGGGCAATCATGTTCGCGTTTGTCTGAATAGGAGAGATATATTCCATGAGGCAAAGCACCAGTTCGTTAAAAATGCGTCCTTCAAGAGCCAGAATCTTTTCTTCTGCGCCCAATATTTTCTCTTCGTATTCTTTCAGCTCTTCCGTAATATAGCGCTCCGCATTCACCAACGTCTGCTTGCGTATCCATTCCGGCGGCACTTTGTCTTTATGCGTATTACGTACTTCAATATAGTAACCAAATACATTATTAAACGCGATTTTCAGGCTGGAAATTCCCGTACGCTCACACTCTCGTTGTTGTATCTGAAGCAGATAGTCTTTGCCGGAATAGGCGATTGAGCGCAGTTGGTCTAATTCTTCATTTACTCCTTGCGCGATGATCCCTCCCTTATTCAATAATGTGGGGGGATCGGGTTTGATTTCTTTCTCTATCAGGTCGCGGATTGAAGCGCAAACATTCAATTGTTCTCCAATTCGTTCCAGGCTTGCTTCGCCGCTTGCTTCACAAGCCGTTTTTACCGGCTCGATGGCTCTAAGCGCCACTTTGAGTTGTACTACTTCGCGCGGGGAGACTCGCCCTACGGCTACTTTGGAAATAATACGCTCCAGATCTCCTATCTGACCTAATTGCGTATCCAGCAGTTCTTTCATTTCCGGGTGACGGAAGAAATATTCCACCACATCCTGCCGGTCGCGAATCGGTTTTACATCTTTCAGGGGGAAAAGCATCCAGCGCCTCAACATACGTGAACCCATTGGCGAAACCGTATGGTCGATTATATTCAGCAAGCTTTTTCCGTCTTCGTTCATCGTATCCACGATTTCAAGGCTGCGAACCGTAAACTTATCCAGTCTTACATAACGGTCTTCTTCAATACGGGAAAGAGCTGTGATATGTGATATGTGATTGTGTTGCGTTAAATCCAGGTAATGCAGGATGGCTCCGGAAGCAATAATACCCTGCTTCAGATGTTGCACCCCAAAGCCTTTCAGGTTCTTTGTTTCGAAATGCTTCAACAAACGTTCTTCCGCTGTTTCGGAAGTAAAAACCCAATCTTCCAGCTCAAACGTAAAGAAGCGGGAACCGAAGCATTCTTCAAAATGTTTTCTGTTTTTCCGTTCTACCAGCACTTCTTTAGGAGAGAAATTATTTAATAGCTTATCGATATAATCGGTTGTTCCTTCCGCAGTCAGAAATTCGCCTGTCGAAATATCCAGAAAAGCAATACCGCAGGCGTTTTTGCCGAAGTGTACAGAGGCAAGGAAGTTGTTTTCTTTGTGGTTCAGCACATTGTCGTTGATAGAAACACCGGGAGTTACCAGTTCGGTCACACCGCGTTTCACTAATTTCTTGGTCATCTTGGGGTCTTCCAACTGATCACAGATAGCGACACGCTTGCCGGCGCGAACCAACTTCGGCAAGTACGTATCTAATGCATGATGCGGAAAGCCTGCCATCTCTACGTATTGGGCGGCCCCATTCGCTCGTTTAGTCTGCGTGATTCCCAGAATTTCGGCACCAATAACAGCGTCTTCGCCATACAATTCATAGAAATCCCCTACCCGAAACAGCAATAGTGCATCCGGATGTTTTGCTTTAATTTCAAAAAACTGCTTCATCAGAGGAGTTTCGACGATCTTTCCCACGTTCTCTTTCTTTTAGTAATTAGTTATACAAACTTAGCGAAAAATCACGAAGTAGAAAGAGACTTATCCTTATTCCGTTTGATGGAATAAAAAAACCGCCCCGATGAATAGCTTCACCAAGGCGGCTTCATAACCAAAACAATAGAATCATCTATTCCACAGCAAAAGCTGTCTTTAAACCTTCCTGACTATTGGGGCCTACCCACAAATTAAAATCACCGGCCTCCACCACATAATTCATGTCTATATTATAATAAGCGAGTTTATCCATCGGTAATGTAAATGTCACCGTCTTTGTTTCTCCTGCTTTCAGCAAGACGCGTGTAAAATCTTTTAATTCTTTAACCGGGCGGGTTACCGAACCAAAACAATCCTGCACATACAGCTGAGCTACTTCAACAGCATCGTACTCTCCTGTATTCTCGATATCTACCAGAATGGTTAATGTTTCCGTTGGTTGCAGTTTGTCTGCTGAAATACGAAGATTCGTATAGCTGAAGGTACTGTAAGATAAGCCGTATCCGAAAGGATAAAGCGGATCAGCACCCGCGTCTAAGTGAAAGGACGTATTTCCCAAAGATGACTGCCCTGCTTCCAAAGGAATATCCTGCAATAGGGTTTCACCACCACGATACGGTCTTCCGGTATTATTGTGGCTGTGATACATGGGTGTCTGACCAACTGTTTTAGGGAATGTCACCGGCAGCTTTCCGCTTGGAACCGCTTTTCCGAACAAGAGATCAACAATAGCCGGTCCGCCCATTGTTCCCGGATGGAAGTTATACAGAACCGCTTTTGAAACCTCCACATCCCGTCCGATAGTTAACGGACGACCCGCCATGACGATGGTTACCACCGGCTTGCCTGTTTTAGCTACAGCAGCGATCAATTCGCTCTGAGCGCCCTGCAGGTTCAGGCTTGCCAGTGAATGAGCCTCTCCTGAAAGGATAGACTCTTCACCGACAAAAGCCAGAACAACGTCCGCATTGCGGGCAGCATGAACCGCGGCAGCAATACCTTCTGTGCGCATATCCCGGCTGTATTCTGTTCCGGGAGCATAGAGAATGCGCATCTTGTCACCATAGTCCGACTGTAAAGCCTTCAATGGTGTTTGGGTATAGTTCTTATCGCCATCAAATACCCAGGTACCTAACTGGTCATGTGGCGCGTCAGCCATAGGGCCGACTACCGCGATCGTCTTGACTGATTCATTAAGTGGTAAAAAATCGTTGTCATTTTTTAATAATATCGCCGATTGAACGGCTGCTTCTTTTGCTTTCTGCAAATGTTCTTCTGCATACAGTACGGTAGAAGACGAAGTGTCTACATACGGATTATCAAACAAGCCTAATTGTATCTTTATACGCAGGATATTACGAACGGCTTCGTCAATTGTTTGCATACTGACTTTTCCTTCATTCAGCAGTTCTTTTATGTAGGTAACATAGGTATGGCTCACCATATCCATATCGACTCCCGCATTGATTGCTTTCATGGCAGCTTCTTTGCCGTCTTTGGCAAATCCATGATTTACCATTTCAATAACGGAAGCCCAGTCTGATACAACAAAGCCTTTGAAGTTCCATTCCTTACGAAGCACCTGATCCAGAATGAAACGGTTGCCTGTTGAAGGAATGCCATCGTTGTCATTAAAAGAAGTCATAAACGTAACCGCTCCCGCATCTACCGCCTTTTGGAAAGGAGGAAGATATACATTGCGCAGCGTACGTTCGGGAATGAATGTAGAGGCATAGTCTTTTCCGCTTTCGGCAGCGCCATATCCTACAAAATGTTTCGGACACGCGGCTATCGAAGCCGGATCGCTCAGGTTGTCTCCCTGAAAGCCGCGGATCATTGCTGCGCCTAATGTGGCAGTCAGATAAGTGTCTTCTCCCAAACTCTCCGCGATACGTCCCCAGCGAGGATCACGGGCAATGTCTATCATCGGAGCAAAAGTCCAGTGTATTCCTTGTGAAGCAGCCTCGACTGCAGCTACCCGGGCTCCTGCTTCGACTAATTCCGGATTAAAGGAAGCAGCTTGCCCCAGAGGAACAGGGAAAATCGTTTTAAATCCATGGATTACATCCCGTCCTACGATCAAAGGGATCTTCATGCGGGTTTCTTCCATCGCGATTTGCTGAAGTGCATTGACCTCCTCGGGGTTGACTAAATTCAGAACCGAACCTACTTCGCCTTTCTTTACTAATTCAACTATCCGAGACAAATCAGCAGGAGGATTGATCTGATTCATCTGACCGATCTTTTCCTCTAAAGTCATTTCTTTTAATAGCGCCTCCACCTTTTGTTCGACAGCTTTATCTGCTGTTTCCCGGGATATCTGTCTACACGAAACAACAGAGATAAGCAACAAACAAACAGGAAAAAACTTCACTACTTTCATATTTAACAGAACTTATTTCAAAGAGAAGGATACTTTTGCTTTGGGATGTTCGGCTGAAGCAGCAATGATAGCTTCAAAGTTACCCGGTTCGGCTACCCACTCATGCTTCTTGTCATCAAAATACGACAAGGCTGATTTGTTTATGGTGAAAGAAACCTGCTTTTCTTCTCCGGCTTTCAGGAAAATCTTCTTAAATCCTTTTAATTCCTTCAACGGTCTGGGAAGCGATGATTTCACGTCGCTGATATATAACTGCACGATTTCCGCACCGTCTCTTTTTCCGGTATTCTTCACTTGGACAGTAAATGTTATGTTTCCGTCTTCGTTTATTTCTTTTTTATCCGCAGTTGCTTTCCCGTATTGGAATGTAGTGTAGCTTAATCCGTATCCGAATGGGAATAATGGTTTAATTTTATTCTTGTCATTCCAACGATAACCTACAAAAATGCCGTCTTTATACACCTGCTCTTTATCTATACCCGGATAGGATATCTCACCAAAAGCAGCAGCCGAATTATCACTCAGTTTTACAGGAAAAGTAAACGGTAGTTTGCCCGAAGGATTAACATCTCCCGTCAGGACAGATGCTAAGGCCGATCCGGATTCTGTTCCGTTATACCAGGTTTGTACAATAGCGGGAACTTCATTTATCCAAGGCATGGCTATGGCATTGCCCGACATATTGACAACAACAAGGTTTTTGTTTGCCTTGACTAACTCCCGGATCAGGCGATCTTGTCCGTAAGGAAGTTCCAACGCTTTGCGATCAAAACTTTCGCTGTCTTGCCCGTCACTCTTATTCAATCCGCCGACAAAGATCACGATCTCCGCCTCTTTAGCCATGCTTACAGCTTCGGCAATCAGTTCCTCTGCGGAACGCGAGTCGTGCAAATCTCTTTTGAGTTTCACTCCGTTATATTCACTCGTAGGGTCTCCCACATAACCGCGGGCATACTTAACGTCTGCTTGTGAAGCCATGCGCGCGGTTATTCCGTCTAAAGGAGAAACTTCGTATTTCGCTTTCAGAGAAGAGCTGCCTCCTCCTACTGTCATTGGTTTAATCGCATTTTCTCCGACTACCAGTATTTTCGTAGTCTTATTCAGATCTATCGGTAATAAGGCGTTTTTATTCTGTAGCAAAACAATTCCTTCTTCCGCGATCTGACGTCCGGCGGCAGCATGTTCGGCTGTGCCGAACGAACCCCAGGGTCGTTTGCTGTTCATGGTTGTTCTGAACGATAAACGAAGTATATTGCGGACCTTTTTATCCACTTCTTCCACTTTCACCTCACCCGATCGCAGTAGTTTCAGGAAAGGGTCTGCCAGATAATAACTGTCATAGGCATTGCTTGCACCTTCGCTCAGGCCGTCTGTCCACGAACCAAACTCCATGTCGAGCCCATTATAAATTGCCTGCATGGTATTATTGACACCACCCCAGTCGGAAACAACAACGCCATCGAATCCCCATTCATCGCGCAGGATGTCATTCAGAAGATACTGGTTATGGCATGCCCATTCTCCTTTATATCGGTTATAAGCGCCCATAATAGCCCACGCTTGCCCTTCCTGCACAGCCGCTTTAAAAGCAGGCAGATAAATTTCATAGAGGGCACGGTCGTCTACATCTACATTGACCGTATGACGATCTACTTCCTGGTTGTTAAGTGCGAAATGCTTCACACAGGCAGCCACGCCATTTGCCTGAACACCTTTTATATAGGGAACGACCATTTGTGAAGACAGGAAAGGATCTTCACCCATGTATTCGAAATTACGTCCGTTAAGCGGAGTACGGTATATGTTTACTCCTGGACCTAACAGTATGTTTTTATTCCGGTAGCGGGCTTCTTCTCCGATGCTTTTGCCGTACAAAGCCGACATCTCCGGATTCCATGTAGCCGCAAGGCAAGTCAGTGCCGGAAAAGCGATACAAGAATCATTCGTCCATGCTGCCTGATCCCATTCATCCCAAAGTACTTCAGGGCGAATACCATGCGGACCGTCTGTAGCCCAGTTTTCCGGTATTCCAAGACGGGGAACTCCCGCGGAACTGAATTTTGATTGTGCATGGCACAGGGCCACTTTTTCTTCCAAAGTCATCTTAGACAAAGCATCTTCTACCCGTTCTTCGATTGGTTTATCTTCATCGAGGTAAACCGGCAACTTGTTTTGTGCAGAAAGAGATATAGCTATACAGCTACTCAACAATAGTATCTTAATTCTTTTCATCAATATATATATTTATCTGTTTGGATTCAAACCTAATGCTTTGATATAGCCTTCTTGTATGATGTTGTTTTTAAATTTACTGTTTTCCACAAATGCCTGCATAGCCTCCCATGCTTCCTCCTGATTGGGGCGGGCATCACGTATCTCTTTATAACTACCGCGAGGAGCTTCGGAGAATGCTTTGACCTTGTCCCATCCTTCCGGCTCTTTAATTCCGGCAAATGAAGAATTATTTATCTTTTTATACGGCCAGAAAGTCCACCCGATATTATTATCTTCCATCGTTTTACAAAAAGCAGCCATCCATTCATCCGTATTATGACCGATCTCTCCCATGTACATCGGCAGGTTTACACGATCACGGAATTGAATAAACTTTTGAATAGCCTCAGGTGTAGGCTCACCTCCATACCGGTGGCAGGTGTACATGATCTTATCGTCGAATGTTGAATCCTTCAATGGATTGAAGTTTCCGTTCCATTGGGCTCCTCCAAGCAGGATGATGTGATTGGTATTCACTTCACGTATGGCGGCAACTCCCAATTTGTAAATATCCTCCAGTTTGTTGTTTAGTTCCTCCATATTCTCAAAATAGGGAGCAATAGGTTCATTGAATAATTCAAAACCCAATATCGTTGTTTCATTTTTGTAATAATCGGCTATTTCCCGCCAGATATCACAATATAAGTTTTGGCTTGTTTGGCTTTCAAACAGCCAGGGATAACCATAGCTGTCATCTATATTATCTCCGGTTTGTCCACCGGGCGCATCGTGCATATCGAGTATCAGGTATAATCCTTCGGCTTTGCACCAATTGATAAGTGTATCTATACGGGCAAAACCATCCTGATTAGCAGTAAGCCCCATATAATCTTCGTCCGTAAATAATTTGTAATGAAAAGGCAGGCGTATTGTGTTGCTTCCTGTCTGCTTGATGAAATGAATATCTTCACGCGTTATATAATTGTCTTTGAATAATGACCAGAATTCAGCCGTACGATCCGGACCGACAAGCTGACAAAACATGTCATTGATAAAACGAGCAGAACTAGCCTTGCCGAAACCAAACATATATCCTTCCGGATTCAGCCAGTTTCCCAGATTTGTTCCTTTTATAACGAATTTTTCGCCATCACCGGTTAACAGGTCGGGTCCTTGGATTGTAACAAAGCGGACTGGTTCAACCGTGTTTTGCTCCTGCTTATTATCACATCCGTATAACAGAAGCGTGAATAGAAATAAGGCAACTATATTCTTCATCGTATTTTATTATTATCCTATTGATATTTATATTTCTGATAGTGATTGATCTATTCAGAAGCAAAGTATAAATGGGTGTTTCAAATATTTTGAATAATCGTCATTGCGAGAAGCGAAGCTACGAAGCAATCTCTGTTGTGTGCAAGCGAATTGCTTCGCTTCGCTCGCAATGACGAAAATAAGGTTTAAAACACTATATGTAAATGAATTAAATTAATAAGGATTCTGAATCAGCGTGCCATTGGCCGCCTCTATTTCTCCTTGAGGTATAGGCAGATATTTTTTATTGTCAGTCCACTGCCCGCGTTCAGGAATTGCTTGTCCTCCATAAGTCTGGGTTTCTTTATTTTGAAGAACCACACCACCACCCGGCTTAAGCACAGATGCAGCTTGTCCGGAACGAACCAAGTCGTAATAACGTTTTCCTTCACCTACAAATTCCACACGGCGTTCTTTGATGATGTTTTCTTTCGTTACTGCGATAGCAGGAAGACCCGCACGTTCGCGCACCCGGTCAAAGCACGTCTTCGCATAACCGGCATCACCCGTTTCTAAAGCCAGTTCGGCTGCATTCAACAACGTTTCAGCAAAACGATACAGGTGCAGGTTGTTATCCCAACCCAAATCTGAAGAAGCCAAACTACCTTCTGTTCCACCCGGACGAGGAAGATATTTGCGCAGGAAGAAGCCTGTATTCTGATAACGGCCTCCATAGGTTACATTAAGACCTTCAGCAGTCTTCTCTTTGATGTATTTGTCGATATTAAGGATAGCCACGTCACGACGTTTGTCTCCTGCTTCAAAAGCATCGTAGGCTTCTTTCGAAACCGTTCCGAATCCCCAGCCACCCTGAAAATCGGGAGCTCCTTGCAAACCGTCAACTCCAATCATTGCTGGGTAAACAGTTCCACCTGCCATCATTGATTCAGCACTTCCCCAGCCACGTTTACTACCTCTGGATATGTAGTTTACATCTAAAATGATTTCTTCATTCCATTCCTTATCTATCAGGTAAAGATCATCATAATCCGCAACCAGATTGTATTTATTGGAATCGATGATCTCTTTCATATAGCCAAGCACTTTCGCATAACGAGATTGATCATTCTGATACATGACATAATCTGCATAGATCATGGCAATAGCAGCATGCGTCAGTCTGCCTGCCCATTCATCCGGCTGTTTCATCGGGAAAATCTTGCTGTCAAGCAATTCTTCCAGGTCTGCTACCATTTTAGCGTAGACATCGTTAGCGTTCAGCTGTTCGGCGATATAAGGGAATGACAGATTTTCTTCGTAGAAAGGAATGTTACCCCATAATTTCCATAAGTTCAGGTAATACCATGAACGTAGCGCACGACCTTCGGCTATATACAGGTTTTTATCCGCGTCAGCAAGATCGGAAGCCTTGGCATTGTCCATTAAGCGTATGGAACGGTTAATTCCCGAATAACTTGCAGACCAGGCGCCGCCAATACTATTATTGGGGTCAGACCTATACTGAGAAATCAGGTGTAGCTGACCTTGGTCTGTTACGCTACTACCTCCTACATACAGATCATCTGCCATTACATCGGAGACCATACTTAAATTAGCCCAGCCGCTGTAGTAGTCATACCATCTCATCGGGTCATAAGCAGCCACGGCAGACTCCATGATGCGGGCATTCGTTGTATAATAACCATCAATACTCACACTGCTGGAAGGTTCTACGGATAAAAAATCATCGCCGCAAGATGTAGCGCCAAGCAGTAGAGCCAGAGCGCCAAGACTATATAATTTATACTTTTTCATCGTTTATTAGCATTAAGTTTTTAGAAATTAAGATTTAATCCAACAGAGAATGTGCGAGCCTGTGGGTAATAACCACGGTCGATACCATTGGAAGCATCCGCGTTAATTTCAGGATCAAACCCTTTGTATCCTGTCATTGTAAGCAGGTTTTCCGCGGATACATAGAGACGAAGTCTGTCTACAAAGAACTTCTGCGTAAGGCTGTTCGGCAAAGTATAACCTATCTGCATGTTTTTGATACGGGCAAAAGAGCCGTTATGTACATACAGGTCTGAAATACGCCAGTTGTCGTTATTATTTGTCCAGGAGAAACGCGGCAAGAAATTAGACGTGCCTTCGCCATGCCAGCGATTCATCAGTTCCTGAGGAAGGTTTACATAGCGAACGTCCAAACGACGGGTCACATCCAGGATTTCCTGTCCCATTGAACCGGAAATCAGCATGCTGAAATCAAAGTCTTTATAAGACGCGTTCAGGTTCACACCGAAAGTCCAGTCAGGCGTACCTTTACCGATCATGCTTTTATCTTTATCGTCAATAACACCGTTTCCATCCGTATCTACAAAGATTACGTCACCCGGTTGTGCGTTAGGCAGCAATTTTTCACCCTTGCTGTTTACATACGCATCGATCTGACCCTGATTCTGGAATACACCGTTTGTTTTATATCCGTAGAAATAAGGATAAGGCATTCCGTTTTCCGCGCGGGATACGTTACCGATTATATGTACGTTATCTTTCATTTCAAATCCATCGGCATTACCCAGATTGATCAATTCATTCTTCAAATAGCTCAGATTGGCAGAAGCGCCGAATGTCCAGTCGCTCTTTTTGAATTTATAGCCTAATTCGAATTCAATACCTTCATTCTTCATCGAGCCTACATTACCCCAAGGTCTGGATTCTCCCAGATAAGAAGGAATACTCATTTCTTTCAGCATACCATTGGTCTTCTTATAGAAATAGTCTACAGAAAAAGTCAGCGCGTTA